>NZ_JAZQNU010000110.1:0-3033 GCF_045627485.1 Pedobacter sp.
TTCCCGGATTAGATTTCAGCGGATTAATGAAAGCACACGAAAAGAGGTGTCTAACGATAAGATTGTAAAAGGTTATCTACTAAATGATAACTATGTGATTCTTGATGAACAGGATTTTGCGGATGCCAGTCCGGAGAAAACCAAAATGATTGAGTTGGAAAATTTCGTTGATATCAATGAAATCAATCCAATTTATTACGAGACTTCCTATTATGCCGAACCTGAAACTCAGGGTAAAAAAGCCTATGCGTTATTGTTAAAAGCTTTGATACAGTCTAAAAAAGCAGGTGTTGCCCGATTTGTCTTGCGCAATACTGAGAATTTGTGCGTCATTCATCCTTTAGGAGAAGTGATCACGGTAACCAAAATCCGGTTTCAGGAGGAAATACGCAGTGCAGAGGATATTAAAGTTCCAGACCTGAGCAGTATCAGCAAAAAGGAGCTGGATGTAGGGATGGCTTTAATTAAACAATACACTTCGCCATTTAACATTGAAAGTTTCAAGGACGAGTACACCAAGGAGCTTTTGAAGATTATCAAGGCAAAAGCCAAAGGTAAAAGGGCAACAGTTAAAAAACTTAAACCAAGGGCCGCCGCAAGCGACGACCTTTACGACCAATTATTACAAAGTTTGGGTGGTAAAGGTGCTTAACAATAAGTGTTACCCGCCAGGATGCCTTCTATCCGATCCAATAGTTCATCGATATCAAAAGGTTTAGCTAAAAATCCATTAGGTTTGTAAGCACCGTGCTGGATATTTTGTTCTGTGTAACGGGCAGAAATCATGAGTACAGGAATATCCATGGTATGTTCTGCCTGACGCAATTCTTCCAGAATGGTGCGGCCGTCGCCATCAGGTAACATGATGTCCAGAATAATTAAATCAGGTTTAACTTCGTCAATATGTTTTAACATATCCGAACTTCTCTGCAAACCAGTCACCTTATATGATTCACTTTGCAGAATCAACGTAATCACATCCAGAATGGCATGATTATCTTCAATCACTAATATATTCTTATATAAGTTTGATCCTTTTGTCAATGTGATTTATTTTAAGCGTTTGAATATACAAAGTTAAATAACGTTTATCAATTTTTATTAATTCATAAACATAATAATACTGCACCATGATTTTTATCAGGTCTGGGTCATTAAGGTAATCAAGTTAATCATTTGGAGTTCAAAAGATAGCAATGTAAAGGATATGTTAGGTAACTAAAGAAGTTTATTCTTTTATTATAAGTAAATTTGTAGTGTTGAATACAAAGCGCAAATATCTTAACCGGCTGTTATCCGTGTTATTGCTCCTGGTTTTTTCCATAGCATTAACGCCATGGAGTGCTTTGCACCATCACCCCAGAGTGGTGGAACATCATGAAGTAGAAAATTCATGCACCCATGAACTTCACTTAAGCAATCATGTCGATACCTGTTTGATTTGTAAGGCACACTTCGTTAAAGATTTTGTTAACGTTACGGCCACTTTACAGGTGTTTATTACCACTACAACGCGTATTATTGTAAGCCCATCGTTACGCAGTTCTTACACAGCACTCGTACACACGTCACTTAGAGGCCCCCCATTAGCTGCCATTTAATTTTATCGTTAAGGTCTGCTAAAGAAGTATTATTTACTTCTCCATACAATATTACACACATACATGAAAAAATTCCAATTGGTAATAGCTATGCTATTCCTATTCCTATCGGTACGCAGTAGCGCTACCGTTTTGATACAATTTAAGGGTAAGGTAATCGATGCCGAAACCCAGCAAGGTTTACCTGGCGCTGTTATTTCTATTCCCGATTTACGCGTGGCCGCTGTGACTAATGCAGATGGTGAGTTTACACTTAAGAATATTCCCGGACAGGGAAGTTTTCTGATACAGATCAGGTATATGGGTTATGAAACGCTTACCCGAATGGTCGATTTTTCCAACATTGAGACCAGCACCTTTTCCTTGAAACAGAGTGTTATCGAAGGTCGTGAGGTGGTCATTACCGGAACGGCAACCAGTTCCAACAGTCGTAAAAACAGTACTTCAATAAGCACCGTGAGCAAAGCGGAGTTGCTTGCACATCCATCAACTAACCTGGTTGATGCTTTATCTCGTGTACCAGGGGTTTCACAAATTACGACTGGAAATGGCATCTCTAAGCCAGTTATCCGTGGTCTAAGTGGCAATAGGGTACTAACATTAAACAACGGTGTGAAACAACAAGGTCAGCAATGGGGCGATGAACATGGACTGGAGATCGACCAGTACAGTGCCGACCGTGTGGAAGTGTTAAGAGGCCCGGCAAGTTTACTTTACGGTTCCGATGCTTTAGGCGGGGTTATTAATGTGCTTGATGCACTTCCTGCCCCGGAAGGCAGTCTCCAAGGAGAATTGTTGAGCAATTACGCCACCAACAGCGGCCTCATCGGAAGTTCATTAATGTTACAAGGCAACGAAAATGGTTTTGTTTACCGTGCCCGCGGATCGTATAAAAATGCTCATTCTTTTAAAACGCCAACTGGCTACTTACCAAATTCTGGTTTTAATGAAACGAGTTTCAACGGGCAGCTGGGGTTAAATAAACACTGGGGTTATGCACACCTGGATGTATCAAGTTTCCGTACTAATTTAGGCTTTTACGAACCTGCGGTTAATGCTGCCGGACAATTTGTAGATGAGGATGGAAACACCTTTACCAACGACCAGCTGACCAGCCGCAGCCTCGCATTCCCTAAACAGGACGTGCGCCATTTTAAACTGGCACTGAACAGTAACATTCTGTTTAATTCGGGTAGTCTAAAAACAACGCTGGGGTACCAGAAAAATAACCGCAAGGAGCTGGAAGCAGCTGATGAGGTTCCGGAACTAATGTTAAACATGCATACCTACACTTACGATTTTAAATATTCCTTTAAACCTGCCAATGGTTGGGCACCTGTATTGGGTACCTCCGGGGAATTTGTGCGAAGCGATAATACCAAAGGACTGGAAGCTTTAATCCCGGACTATGATTCGCAGGCCTATGCTGCCT
>NZ_JAZQNU010000111.1:0-20579 GCF_045627485.1 Pedobacter sp.
TTGAAATTATTCAAGAAAAATTTCCTAACTTTGCAATCCGTTTAACGGAGCATAATACAAACCCCATAAATTATTTCATTTAATGGAACAAACTGTAGAGCAAAAGCTGAAAGCTTTATACGAATTACAAACCCTTCATACTAAAATTGATAAAATTCGTCAGATCCGTGGTGAATTACCAATGGAAGTTGCTGATTTAGAGGACGAAGTTGCTGGTTTAGAAACCCGCATTCAGAAACTGAAAAGTGAACTCGATGAGATTGAAGATGCGATTGTAACGCGTAAAAATATGATCAAAGAGTCTCAGAACCTGATCAAAAAGTATGAAACTCAGCTAAAGGATGTTAAAAATAATCGTGAATACGATGCTTTAACTAAAGAGGTGGAAATCCAGACATTGGAAATTCAAGTCTGTGAGAAGAAAATCCGTGAACATGGATTTGAAATCGCTCAGAAAACGGAAATTTATGAGAAAGCACTTGCTGATCAGGAGTCCCGTAAAAAAGACCTTGAAGTTAAAAAGGGGGAATTGCAAACAATTACTTCTGAAACTGAAAAAGACGAGTTAACCTTAAGTAAAAAAGCGGAGAAAGCTGAAAGTTCTATTGACGAGCGTTTACTGGTTGCTTATCACCGCTTAAGAAAGAATGCAAATAATGGCCTTGCTGTAGTTACGATTGATCGTGATTCCTGTTCAGGTTGTTTCAATCAGATTCCGCCTCAGCGTCAGTTAGATATTCGTCAACGTAAAAAAATCATCGTGTGTGAACACTGTGGAAGAATTTTAGTTGATGAAGCGCTAACATTGGAATTGGCAGAACAAGCATAAGGGTTTAAAAGCTATAAAAAAAACGGCTGGTGATTCACCAGCCGTTTTTTTTATTTTTATAGTCAGCCTACGAGCTTCTTAAAACCGATATACGAATGCATTGATATGCATACCAGCGCCTACAGAAGCAAACACTGCATATTGGCCCTCTTCAATTTTATAACCATCTACGAGGCCTTGACGTACCAGGTCTAACAATGTTGGGATGGTAGCCACCGAGCTGTTTCCTAACCAGGATATTGTCATGGGAACCAGGTTTTCAGGAACCTTATCAAGGTGATATAGCTTGAATAAACGTTTCATTATGGCATGATCCATTTTTCCGTTTGCCTGATGTATGAACACTGTTTTTATGTCTTCTATACTGATTCCAGCCTTATCTATTGCTTTCTTAACGACTTGTGGTACATTAATTACCGCGAATTCGTATAGCTTTCTGCCATTCATTTTAAGGTAGGCGTTTTCCTGACTAGCTGCGGGATTATTAGTTTTTCCCATCACTAACAATGAACCATAGTCGGCAGCGAAGGTTTGTGTTTTATGGGCAATAATGCCAATTGGAGTTTCTGATTCTTTAGCTTCAAAAATAACGGCGCCTGCACCATCAGAGAAGATCATGCTATCACGGTCATGCGGATCAATGATTCTGCTTAATGTTTCAGAACCGATAACCAATACCCTTTTTGCGTCGCCACTTTTTATCAGGTAATCTGCCTGAATAGCGCCTTGAAGCCATCCAGGACAGCCAAAGATGACATCATATGCCACGCAGTCAGGATTTCGAATATCAAGAGCCTGTTTAACTTTTGCTGCTAATGCAGGCAAAATATCCATTCGGTTTGAACCTTCCTTCACATCACCAAAATTATGGCAGAAAATGATATGGTCGAGTGTTTCTTTGTCTATACCGGCATCCTCTATGGCACGTTGTGCAGCGATAGTTCCAATGGTACTGTTAACCTGTGAGGAATCAACGTATCTTCTTTCGTTGATTTCAGTGATTTCTGCAAACTTCGTGATGATTTCGGCAATGGCCTTATCCAAAAGAAGCCCATTTTCGTAAAAGGTGGAGTTTAAAAAAGCATCACCTGCTATTTTATTTTCGGGGATAAAACTGCCCGTACCTGTAATTACGGAATAAATTGGGTTTTTGTCCATTTTGTACTACATACTATTTTGGTATACAGTATAAAATTACAGTTTATTAATTAAAGTTCAAAAACTAACTGAAATCGTCAACCAAAAACACAAACAATTCTTTAGGGCCATGGGCACCTAAAACCAACGTTTTTTCAATGTCAGCGGTGCGGCTAGGGCCGGTAATAGTAGTGATCATTGACGGTAATTGTGAACCATATTTGTTCTTAATTAAAGCAAAAGCATCTTTAAGATCTGAAACAAGCTGGCCAGTTTTTGCGATGACAATATGGTGATGAGGATAAATGCTTAACCTGCGGCCTGCACCTGTTTCATTTGAGACCATTACGGACCCATTACGGGCAATTAAAGCTTCGCATAGGGTTATGCCAGCCTCAGCCATTTCAAAGTCTTTATCGGTCTTATAAAAAGGAAATTCATATTGTTCCAACAGGCCTTGCAGTTCTGGTTCCCAGCAGTAGATTTTTCTCCATTTAAACCGATCTGCCAGTTCAAGCATGTTCTCGATAAAATCCATCCCGCTTTCGCAAAAAATAAAATTGCCGGAAACAGCACTAAGTTGTTCGGCAAATTGTATTTCTAGTAGCTCTTCCTCTTTTTTGTAAAGAGGTGTTTCTTCTAAATTTGGATGAGGATGATCTCTTTTTTCGAGGAGGGCTTTTCTGATCTTCTTCAGCATCAGCTCTTTTGAAGATATATTTTCTTGCATAGGAATAAGATATGCTGCCACCATTAATGGTGGCAGCTTAGCCTCTATTTAATTATTTAATATCCGGAGTAGCATTATTTACTGGAGTAGGGTCTGCTGTTTCTTCAATGCCACCATGTAACATGCCTTCGGCAGCAGGAGCCTGGTCGCCGGTACCGTTCACGAATTCATCATAAGTGGTACGGTGCTCAAACGGACGTTTTCCTAAGATTTCTTCCAAGTCGGCCTGGAAGAGGATTTCTTTTTCCAGAAGCTTTTTAGCTAATTTTTCTAAACCTTCGCGGTTTACTGTTAGCAGCGTTTTAGTTCTCTCATAAGCATCAGAAATGATTTTACGCACTTCCTGATCAATGATTTCCGCTGTTTTTTCCGAATATGGCTTACTGAAGTTATATTCATTCTGAGGATCGTGGAAGGATACGTTACCCACCACATCGTTCATACCGTATACGGTAACCATGGCATAAGATAATTTGGTTATACGCTCCAGGTCATTTTGTGCACCTGTTGATATTTTACCAAATACAATTTCTTCTGCAACACGACCTCCCAGGGTCATACACATACCGTCAGTTAACTGCTCAGTTGTATATAAAAACTGCTCCTTTGGTAAATATTGGGCATATCCTAATGCAGCAACACCACGAGGAACTATGGAAACTTTTACCAAGGGGTCTGCATGTTCTAGGAACCATCCAGCAATGGCATGACCTGCCTCATGATAAGCAACAATTTTCTTCTCTTCAGGAGAGATGATTTTGTTTTTCTTCTCAAGACCACCAATAACGCGATCAATGGCATCCTGAAAATCCTGCATGTCAACAAAGGTTTTGTTGCGTCTGGCTGCTATTAAAGCAGCTTCGTTACAAACGTTAGCAATTTCAGCACCAGCAAAACCTGGCGTCTGTGCAGAGAGTTTTTTAGCATCTACCTCCTGATCTGTTTTAATTGGCTTCAAGTGAACTTTAAAAATCTGTTCACGACCTACTAAATCAGGTTTATCAATAGAGATTTGGCGATCAAACCTTCCAGGTCTTAATAACGCAGAGTCTAATACATCCGGACGGTTAGTTGCTGCCAGAATGATAATGCCAGAATCGGTACCAAAACCATCCATTTCAACCAATAACTGATTTAATGTATTCTCTCTTTCATCATTACCACCCATCATGCTGTTTTTACCACGTGCACGACCAATTGCATCCACCTCATCAATAAAAATGATACATGGCGCTTTGTCTTTTGCCTGTTTAAACAAATCACGAACTCGGGAAGCTCCAACGCCGACAAACATTTCGACGAAATCAGAACCTGAAAGTGAGAAAAACGGAACCTGTGCTTCACCAGCAACAGCTTTTGCCAATAAGGTTTTACCTGTACCCGGGGAACCTACAAGTAACGCTCCTTTAGGAATTTTACCTCCTAAGTTGGTGTATTTTTTAGGGTTTTTGAGGAAATCAACGATTTCCATCACCTCTTGTTTAGCTTCTTCAAGTCCGGCAACATCGTTAAAAGTTACATTAACCTGGCTTTCCTTGTCGAATAAGGTTGCTTTAGACTTTCCGATATTGAAAATCTGTCCGCCCCCACCACCGGCACCACCGCCCATACGGCGCATAATGAATATCCAGAAACCTGCAAACAATAAAATCGGTACAATAATCGTAAAGAACCAGGAGTTAAAAGTGCTTTGTCTGGTTTCTTTAGCGGCTAGTATACGTTCATTTTCTGGTAGGTCTTTCTGCGATTCTTTTAACTGCGTATCCAGTCCGTCCATTGATCCAGCCGTAAAGTATACGGTAGGTCCTTCCGCTGCACCAAAATTACTTTTAGTACGATAGGGATCATATTTTGGATCTTTAATCCGGTCCTTTTTTATGTAGACGTCGGCACGGACCAAATCTTCATATTTGTAAGCAATAATTTTATCTACATCGCCTTTTAGAAGCATCTGTGTCTCAAACGTTTTGTAAGGAACAGGTTTGCTAGTGTCTGCATTAAATAGAAATTGAAGTAAGATCAATCCTAGAATAATAGCAGCATAAACCCAAAAGATGTTAAACTTATTTCCTTTCTGTGGTTTTTTAGGAATGTTCGGTATTCTTTTAATCAGCTTGGGCTTCGTATTTTCTTTATCTTTCATCATGGATTCCAAATGTGTTTTTTAATTTAAGCGCTTTGATAAGAAGTAGTTTGCGCGTCGCCCCATAAGTCTTCGATTCCATAAAAGTTTCTTTTATCGGTTTTGAAAATGTGAACCACAACGTCAAAATAGTCAAGGATGATCCATTCTGCATTTTCCTGGCCTTCTTTTTTCCAGGGGTTCGATTGGGTTTTCTTATAAATTTCGTCTTCAACGCTATCAGCAATCGCTTTTACTTGCGTAGCGGAATCTGCATTACAGATAATAAAATAATCTGAAGCAGCACTATTAAGTTCTCTTAAATCCAGGCGCACAATATCGTTTCCTTTTTTCTCCTGTATACCTAATACAGCGAGTTCGGATAAGTATGTTGAGATATTCCCTATTTTTTTATTTACCATTAATTTTTTTAGTTTTGACTATCTACAAATATAATTCAACACTTGCAAAATAACACTTTTTCAACACTATTTATTGGTCAAAATATTATTAAATTATCTTCGGTTGATTCGACTAATAACTATCTTAAGGTACTGTTGTCAAAATCCGAGCCATTACCCGAAGGGACTGTTATTATGGCAGAAGAGCAGTATGCCGGTCGTGGTCAGCAGCAAAATTCATGGCTTGCCACACCGGGACAGAACCTCACTTTTAGCCTGTTTTTAAAGCCTGTTTTTCTCGCCATAAAAGATCAGTTTAAGCTTAATATGGCTATTAGCATCGCTTTAAACGAGGCTTTACTACCTTTGGTCGGAAAAGGAATTAGCATCAAGTGGCCTAATGATATTTTTTTCGGTGATCGCAAACTAGGCGGGATTTTAATCGAAAACATCATCAGCGGCCAAAATTTTAAATTCAGCATAATCGGCATAGGCATAAATGTAAACCAGCAAGATTTTCAGGCTGAACTTGAAAGCCGCGCGATTTCTACCCGTCAAATTTTACATAAAGATGTTAATCGGAATGAGCTATTCGCAGTTATTTGTAGTCAAATAGAAAGTCAGTTTTTAAAATTAAAAAGCAATAGGAACCTTTTGCTCACTGAGGCATACTTGAAAAAACTCTACAGATTCGGGGTTTCATCAAACTTCCGGTGCAATGGCCAGGTATTTGAAGGCAGCATCACCGGAGTTACCGAGACTGGGATGTTAATCATTGAAAGCGGAGGAAAAACAGAAGCCTATAATTTTAAAGAAGTAGAATTTATAATTTAAACAAACACACACAATGAAAAGATTAACCTTAATCTTAACCGCTTTCTTGTTTTCGGCACTAAGTGTTTCAGCACAAATTGAAAACCCCGTAACGTGGTCTTATGGACAGAAAAAAATAAGCAAAACGGAAGCGGTCGTTTACATCAAAGCGAACATTCAAAATGGTTGGCATATCTATTCACAACACGTAAAACCTGGTGGACCCATCAAAACCAGTTTTACCTTTAGTCCGTCTAAAGACTATGTGAAAGTGGGAGCAACTACGGGACCTAAAGCAAAGAGCAAATTTGAGAAAGTATTTGACATGGATGTGTCCTACTATGAAGGGCAAGTGATTTTTCAGCAAAAGTTTAAAATCCTGAAACCCGGAGCCACCATAAAAGGAAAGATAGAATATATGGCTTGCGACGCCACGAAATGTCTGCCACCTGCAGAAGTTGATTTTGCAATACAAATTAAGTAGGTTTCGTCACAATTCAGTATAAAAAACACATAAAGCGCTTCCATATGGAGGTGCTTTTTTTGTTCCAAAAAAATTATCGCTAATTTCACCGACTTAACACAAAACATGAGCAGAATAATACTAATTCTAAGCATATTACTTACCCTAAGTTTCTTAAATGTCGGTCCGGTTGAAGCGTTTCAAACAGATCCTGACAGCATTTCAGTTGCTGAGGATGTGGTGTTTACAGAAATAGGTTCGGAAACCGATACGCTCGCAAATGACACAGCTGACGCTGTTGACACTGTTGAAAACCCTACGCCAGAAAGCGTCGTGTTAACAGAAAGTGATACCTCCCAACAAACATTATGGCAAACCTTTCTCGAAGGCCTTGCGGGTGGTTTTATTGCATTTTTAATGCCCTGTATTTTCCCTATGGTTCCATTAACTGTAAGTTTTTTTACCAAAAGGGCAGGAAGCCGGCGAAAGGGAATAGGACAAGCCATTATTTACGGACTGTCCATTATTGTCATCTATGTGGCTATTGGGTTACTAATTACGTTACTATTTGGCTCAGCTAAACTAAATGAACTTAGCAGCAGCGGGTGGTTTAATTTTGCCTTTTTTGTTTTGTTAGTGGTATTTGCTGTTTCCTTTTTTGGGGCTTTTGAAATCACTTTGCCAAGTTCATTTGTCAATAAAATAGATCAGAAAGCAGATAGCAGTGGTGGCTTAGGCGGTATTTTCTTTATGGCAGCGTCGTTAGCCCTGGTGTCGTTTTCTTGTACAGGTCCTATTATAGGTACTTTGCTGGTGCAGGCGAGTGCTAAAGGTGAAATTCTTGCTCCAGCTATAGGTATGTTTGGTTTTGCTCTTGCGTTAGCCCTTCCATTTACGTTGTCGGCTATATTTCCGGGCTTTTTAAACAGTATGCCGAAGTCGGGAAGCTGGTTAAATAGCGTAAAGGTTTGCCTGGGTTTCCTGGAGTTAGCCCTGGCATTAAAATTCTTGTCTGCAGCAGATTTAGTGTGGCATTGGGAATGGTTTGACCGTGAAATCTTCCTGTCATTATGGATCGTAATTTTCATCCTGCAGGGTATTTATTTATTGGGCAAGATTAAATTCTCCCACGACAGTGATTTACCATACATATCAGTTCCCCGTTTATTCTTTGCGGTTATTTCTTTAGCCTTTGGCGTTTATTTAATACCGGGATTATGGGGTGCTCCTGTTAATATATTAAGTGGTATTGCGCCACCTTTACATACCCAAGATTTTATACTTGGTGGTAGCACCACTGCTGCTGCCGGCAACGGTGATACAGGTTTCCCCTCAAAAGTAAAATATGATGATGTTTTACACCCTCCACACGGGTTTAACTCCTTTTTTGACCTGGACGAAGGTATGGCATATGCTAAAAAGGTAGGAAAGCCTGTTTTAATTGACTTTACCGGTCATGCCTGTGTAAACTGCCGAAAAATGGAAGATAAGGTTTGGGTGGATCCCGAAGTAGCAAGGATAATTAAGGAAGATTTTGTGCTGATTCAGCTTTATGTGGATGAGCGCGGTGTAAAAATGCCTGCAGAAAAGGTGCATTACTCAAAAATACTTAGAACTAAGACAACCGATTTGGGGCGCTGGAACAGTGATTTCCAGGCTACACAGTACAATAGTAATTCACAGCCGTTTTATGTGATGGCCGGACAAGATTTAAATCCATTAGTAACCCCTAAAGGTGCTATATTTGATACCGAGGCTTATATCGCTTTTTTAAAAAGCGGCTTGGCCAAGTTTAACGAACGAAAGAATGAATAAAATTAAAAATATAGGTTTACTTACTTCCGGAGGTGATGCTCCTGGAATGAATGCTGCCATTAGAGCAGTTGTGCGTGCAGGAATTTATTATGATTTGAAAGTTACAGGTGTAATTAGAGGTTTTGATGGCCTGGTTAACGGTAATTTCATTGACATGGAACGTAAGTCTGTAGCTAACATCATCCAGCGTGGCGGAACGATTTTAAAAACGGCCAGAAGCGATAGATTTCGCACCGAGGAGGGCAGACAGCAAGCTTACGACAATTTGAAAGCTAATGGTATTGATGCGCTGGTGGTCATTGGCGGCGACGGTACCTTTACGGGCGCAGACGTTTTTATGAAGGAATTTGATTTCCCTGTAATTGGTTTGCCGGGCACAATTGACAATGACCTTGCCGGAACAGATTTCACCATAGGTTATGATACTGCGATTAATACCGTAATCAATGCAGTAGATAAAATCAGAGATACCGCCGAATCACACAATCGACTATTTGTGGTAGAGGTGATGGGACGTGATTCTGGACTAATTGCCCTCAGAAGTGGTATTGGTGCAGGTGCAGAAGCGATTTTGATTCCCGAAATAAAATCTGGCATGGACGATCTTATCACCAGATTGGAGCATGGCCGGAAAGATAAAGCGTCAAAAATAATAATTGTTGCCGAAGGCGATGAAGTTGGTGGCGGGTTCGACACATGTGAGGTGTTAAAAGAGAAATTTCCTAATTACGATATCCGTTTCTCTGTTTTAGGCCATATACAAAGAGGCGGCAGCCCAACTTGCATGGACCGCGTACTAGCAAGCCGTTTAGGCGTATCCGCAGTAGAAGGATTAATCAACGGCCATTCTGGCGTAATGGTTGGTCAATTGAACCGGGAGGTGGTGCTCACGCCATTCAGCCAAGCTATTAAACATATCGATGTGGAAGATGTAACACCGGCCTGGTTAGAGCTTGTAGGGATACTATCTCTCTAAATAAAGTTTATCCAATACTTGTTGCCAGTTATCGACGCGTTCGTAATGACTGAGCAGCAGGTTGTGTGGAGATGTAAATAGCAAAGGGCGACCTTTAAAGCCAATAAAATTTTTCACACGGTCATCAATCAGTACGTCTGCATCGATAATTTTATTGCCGCAAAAAATGATGTTTGTCCAGCTGATGAAGGGAAAATTTTCAGCAAGCCAGTCCAGCTTATCTTCCAGTGAATTTCTAAACTCCATGGCAGCCGACACAATGTAAACTTCGTGTTGTTCCTGGAGTTTTTTTATAGCTTCAACACTGCCCTCAATGGCATCCAGATCCCTGAAAAAGCCTTTTTCATTAATATAATCAAACCATTTTCGGTTAAGGTGTTCAGGAACATGGTGGTAAATTTCATTGCCTGGATCTATCAGGGTGTCCAGTGGAATACCATAATCGCGGTGATATAATTGGATGAATTTTTTTAGTGGATCGGCAATTACCTCATCCATGTCTATCGCTATTCTCATAAATTCTGTTTAGGCATTCAAAATTAGTTTTTTTGCATCTTGCTTGGCAATAGTATTTTAATTACTTTTGCAACCCCGCAAGCATATTGCTCCGGGAACTATGTTGAATACATAAATCTAAGAAAAAATGGCAACTAAAATCAGATTGCAAAGATTCGGTAAAAAAGGAAAACCTTTTTTCCACGTAGTAGTAGCGGATTCCCGTTCACCAAGAGATGGTAAATTTATTGAGCGTTTAGGTTCATACAACCCAAACACCAATCCAGCAACCATCGAAATTAACTTTGAAAAATCATTAGACTGGATAAACAAAGGTGCACAGCCTACGGATACTTGTCGTGCTATCCTTTCTTACAAAGGTGTTTTATACAAAAAACACTTAGAAGGAGGTGTTAAAAAAGGTGCTTTAACCGCAGAGCAAGCTGATGCTAAATTTGCTGAATGGTTAAACGCTAAAGGTGAGCAGATTGAAGGTAAAAAAGATAGCTTAACTAAAACTAAAAGTGAAGTTAGATCGGCTGCCTTAGCTGCTGAAGCTAAGAAAAATGCTGATCGTGGTGCTGCTATTGCATTGAAAAATGCACCAGTAGAAGAAGTGGTTGAAGAACCAGTTGCTGAAGAAGCGGCTGAAGAAACTCCTGCAGCTGAAAACACTACAGAAGAAAATAAAGAGGAAGCTTAGTCTTTTTCTTTTTCTAGAAAATAGCGAAGGAGTCAATCAGTTGACAATCCCTTCGCTATTTTTATTTAGCACAAATCGGTAATCCCTTATAACAGGAAAAAAAGTGTACCATGACAATTGATGAAGCATATTACATTGGTTATATCACCAAAACTAAAGGACTGAAAGGAGAGCTGCAGCTCTATTTTGAATATGATGCACCTGAACTTTTAGATCTTGATGTTGTTTTTGCCGAGATTAACGGAAAAATGGTTCCATTTTTTGTATCCTCTTATAAATTGCAAAATAACAGTACAGGCAATTTCTATTTTGATGATGTTGACCACATTGATAAGGCTCAGCCTTTAGTACGTAAAAAGATCTACATCCCCATAACCAAAGTCCCTGACCGCGATGATGAGGATTTTCACTATAATGATTTAAAGGGTTTTGTTGTTTCTGATGAGACCCATGGAGAGCTGGGTGAGATCCTGGAAATAAATGAATACCCACAGCAGTTTGTGGCCACTATATCCTATCAGAATAAAGAGGTGTTATTTCCGCTTCACGAAGATATGATTGTAGAAATTGACGAAGCGCAAAAAACACTCTTGATTGATCTTCCTGAGGGCCTCTTAGACATTTACCTGAATAATTAAAACCATCCATGCGTTTCGACATCATTTCTGTATTACCTGCGTTATTAGACAGTCCTTTTGCCCATTCCATTTTACAACGGGCACAAAAAAAAGGCATTGTAGAAATTGTGGTTCACAATTTACGTGAATATGCCGATAATAAGCAGAAAAGTGTAGACGACTATCCATACGGAGGAGGTTCGGGCATGGTAATGTCTATTCCTCCATTTGCCAAATGCATTGAGGCCCTAAAAAGCGAACGTGACTACGATGAAGTGATATTTATGAGTCCGGATGGCGTTACACTTAATCAGACCCTAGCAAATGAACTGTCGGGCAAAGGAAACATCATCATTTTATGTGGACATTACAAGGGCATAGACCAGCGTATAAGGGATTTGTTTGTTACCCGGGAAATATCAATTGGTGATTATGTTTTATCGGGTGGGGAGCTTCCTGCGGCTGTTCTCGTAGACGCGATCGTAAGGCTTATTCCAGGTGTGCTCAATGATGAGACGTCGGCCTTATCGGATAGTTTTCAGGGCGAGCTGTTGGATGCGCCTGTATATACCCGGCCGGCCGACTGGAATGGGCATAAAGTTCCAGACATCCTTTTAAGCGGACATGAAGCTAAAATAAACGAATGGCGACATGAGCAGGCTGTGGCCAGAACCCGCCAGCGGCGCCCGGACCTCTTGGGTGAATAGTTATTTGCTTAACAGCGATATGATTTTATCTTTATCTTTCAGCTGATCGCGTAGCGTGCTCAGCATCTCTTTATGATTCTTCAGTTCTATTTCTAAAATAGAAGTCTCATGTTCCGTATCAGGGGCTTTCAAATCCTCTTTATCTAGCAGATGCGTAGGGTTTGTTTCCTCAAAAAATATTGTAGGGGGTACATTTAAAATCTTGGACATCAGGATCAGGTCGTTGTATTTCAACGAACCCTTAAGCAGGCTTAATTTCAAACCGTCAAACGTTTTATTCATCTCCACAGAAAGCCAGCTTAATGACCTGTTGTTTTTTTTCAAGATTTCATTAACGATCGTTTTTAAATACATAAAATTAGGTTTGAGGTAAAATAGCTATTAGTACGCTGTTTTTTTCTACACGTTTGCTATTACGCTAGCGGTTTCGTAAAAATACGTAAATTACTATGGTTTAATATTAAATTTTTTATAATTGCGTTAACTATGTATAATTGTTTAAGCAGGTATTTGTGAAGCTTGTTGTTGAGGTAAACAAAGTAAATGCCAATGATTTTGGAAAAAAATGAAATTCACTTTCATATGTTAAATAAAATCCCTAATATTGCAATCCGATTTTCAAACAACAGAATGTCGGCTTAATAGCTTAAAATCATGGATTTAGTAAAATTTGTTGAAGAGCAGGTAATCGTAAAAAATGAATTTCCTGCATTCAAATCAGGAGATACAGTGAGTGTTCACTATAAAATTCGCGAAGGTAATAAAGAACGTGTTCAAATTTACCAAGGCGTAGTGTTACAACGTAATAGCGTAGGTGCTAATGAGACGTTTACTGTTCGTAAAATGTCTAATGGTGTTGGAGTAGAGCGTATCTTCCCGATCAACTCACCTAACATTGCAAAAATTGAGGTTCATAGCCATGGTAAAGTACGCAGAGCGAAATTGTTCTATCTACGTGCATTAACTGGTAAAGCTGCCCGTATCAAATCTAAAAGAATTTAATTTTCTTTCGAGCATATTTAGCCTTCCTGGTATCACCAGGGAGGTTTTTTTGCGTCCCATCTAATCAGGTAATAAGCCAGGCTTTCTTGCATACAGGTTGCAGACAACACCGGATCTGTGACGCATCAGGCGCACCTTTCGCTCGCTTATCATCCGGGGGAAGCTCGGCGATAAACGTCTTTAAAGCGTGCCT
The DNA here is from genome assembly GCF_045627485.1 of Pedobacter sp. Classification (GTDB taxonomy): domain Bacteria; phylum Bacteroidota; class Bacteroidia; order Sphingobacteriales; family Sphingobacteriaceae; genus Pedobacter. Next base: position 13,004 of record NZ_JAZQNU010000111.1, read on the forward strand.
GATCCGTATTAGGCAGAAGCTTACCTGCCAGCAATAAGGCTGATGATAAACTTCTTGCTCAGCTATAAGCCCTGCTCAAAATAAAACAACCTGTCTAATGTCTTTTCAGCGGTTTTAAGCCATAAAAAAAGAGCTGACTATGCGGAAGCTCTTTTAGTGTAAGTAATGTGCTTAGCGCTTAGCTTAGCTGCCCCATTACGGTAATGCCACCTTTAACCATTTGGTTAAGTTCCACATTTAATTTAGTGCCTACTGGCAGAAATATGTCTACCCTGGAGCCGAATTTAATAAATCCGAATTCTTTTCCCTGTTCTACCACATCACCTTCTTTAATATACCAAACTATTCTACGGGCTAGAGCGCCAGCAATTTGTCTGTATAATACAGGAACACCTGAGGCATGTTCTACCACTACCGTTGTTCTTTCGTTCTCTGTAGAGGATTTAGGGTTCCATGCAGCTAAATATTTACCGGGATGGTATTTGAAAAATTTTACAACACCAGAAATAGGGTTTCTGTTAATGTGAACATTCACAGGGGACATAAATATTGATACCTGTAACCTTTTGTCTTTAAAGTATTCGCCTTCCTCTGTTTCTTCAATCACAACCACTTTCCCATCTGCTGGGCAGATTAATACGGTGTCATCAAAAGTGAAGTTGCGCTTTGGATTTCTAAAAAACTGAAGCACCGTAATAAACAGAGTAAATGAGAGGATGTATACTAACCAGCGTAGCCAAGTGATATCAGCATACCGGTAATCTATAAATGCATTAATAACAAAAATAAATAACACGGTAATTGCAATTGTTGTATAGCCTTCCTTATGTATAGTCATTGTAAAATAAATTTTTTCTGTAAAATTGGGAAAATTTATCCGTCTGGCGGGTATTTAGGTTAAAATAATGCCTATTAAATTCATTAGGCAGGCGTAAAGGCGCGGTAAATGTCTTTCAGGTTTCTGCCAAGACCATTATAATCCAGTCCGTAGCCAACAACAAATTCATTAGGTATTTCAAATCCAACATATTCCAGTTCCGGTATGGGTTCAAGTAATGCACTTGGTTTAAATAATAAAGAACAAACTTTAACCGAGGCCGGCTGCTGTGCATGCACCTTTTCCAGAATAAATTTCAGGGTCGTTCCGGTGTCTACAATGTCTTCCACTATGATAATATCACGGTTATGCAGGTTATCAGGCAAGCCAAACGCTTCTTTCACTGTGCCTGTAGTTGCGGTTCCCTTATAGGAAGATACACGGATAAAGGCAATTTCACACGCTACATCAATTTCCCTTAGCAAATCGGCCATAAACATAAAGCTGCCGTTTAAAACACCGATAATAATCGGGCAACAGGTTTCATAATCCACATTTAACTGGATGCCTATCAAACGGGTGCGTTTGTTAATTTGGTCGTTTTCCAAGAGGATTTCAAAATCCTTGTCTTCTATCTGTACAGTTTCCATAATAATGTGAACGATTAGCTGTCGCCCCTCTGCTTGTCTTCCATTTCTTTTTCTTTCTGACGCTGTTCACGTCGTTCCTGACGCAGTTGCTTTTTAGTCTTCTGAACGGTGTCGGTCGTTTTTGTTGGCCTGTTACTCGTAGTGTCTTTGTTTTTACCGCCAAAGATACGATCAAACAAGCTTTTAGCATCATCCTGCATTTGTATCACAGGTTTTTCAATATCGTCATCGTCAAAGGCAGTGGTGTCTAAAGTTGTGGTGTCGGGCAAAAGATACTGTCGTAAGCCCTCGCGTAAACGAACGTTATAAAAACCATAACCACTGGTGTCTGGTGGTGTTAAACCTCGTCTGGCCATAATATTGCCCATGTATTTGAAATATGGAAACATATAATCCTTTAAGCCACCATCACTACGGAACTTATATAGGGCAATTTTTGGTCGCGGTATAATGTTGGCAAGAAAGATTCCCTCACCAATATTTAAATTAGCAGGCGTTTTACCAAAATAATACCTGGATGCTTCACCAATGCCGTAAATGTTTTTACCCATTTCAATAATATTGAAATAAACCTCCAGCATCCGCTGTTTGCTAATCAGATTATTGTTTTCAATAAGCCATACAATTAGAATTTCTTCAGCCTTCCTTGATAAGGTTTTATTTCGGCTCAGGAATACGTTTTTAACGAGCTGCATGGAGATTGTACTTCCACCTCTGACAAATCTTTTTTCCTTAAAATTAACGGCAAACGACTTGCGGAACGACTCCATTACAAAACCTTTGTGGCTCATAAATGATGGGTCTTCGGCTGTTAATACGGCATTTTTAAAATTATTTGAAATTTGGTTCAATGGAGTATAGTTGGGATTTGATGGGCCAATAACGATGTCTCTCATCGGCTTACCGTACTCATATGGGGTATAAACGAAGGGTTTATTGATCTTTTGCAGGTTTGTTTTGCCCCAGCTTAGAATTTTAAAATTGTTTGGCGTTAACGAGGAAGTAAACGTTACACTATCAGGAATAGCGGTATCGAGATGAAAGAGAAAGTCGTACTTTACTTTTCCTTGTACTTTAAGTCCGTCTAATGATTCAAATAAACCCCTTGGGAAGCCGTTTAAAATGTTTTGTGCATCCTGCTCAGGCGCATGTATCTTAACCTCGTAAATTTTATGTGGTTTAAGTGTATATTTAATAAAAGGATGGAATTTTGCCTGATGCAGGTACACAGTTGAACTACTATCGAGTGCAGCGTACGTTTTACCTATAATTATATCCGCATCAACCTTAGCATCTGGCACCACAATATCATTAAGGGCGATTTTTTCATGGTTGATCAGGAGGTTTTTGACCGACCAGGAACCCTTCAACTTAAAGGTGTCATCACGATAGCGTGCTTCTTTTAACTCCGTCCTTACCGTATCAAAGCTTAATTTTGCGCCTAATTTTTTGTTGAGGTAAGGAAGCTCCACCTTCTTTTGATCTGCAAAAAGTAAAACATCCATCCGTTTTTTTGCAGGTTCCATCAGACCATTGGCATGCCATGTTGCTTCATTTTTGTTAACTACAATGGTCGATTTTAAGTCTCCGTTGTCAATTGTGGCGCTTGTAGTTAAGAAAGACAACTGAGTGGTGTCATTCTCTTTGAATTCAAAAAGCAACTGATGTACTTCCATCTCATCTGGTATTTTGTATAAAACCTGATTTAACAGGTTATTTGCTAAGCCGGCCAGGTCAAGCTCTCCTTTTACCTCAGTACTGTCTTTTTTCTTTCTTTTCAGAATAAAATCAATATTGGTTAGGGAGTCTCTTTTTACCACCATAACTTTACCGTTATTCAATGTCATTTTAGAGAGCTTAACATCGCCAAAAAGTAGCGGAAATAGCTTTACACCAATGGTAATGTCGGAAATGGTAGACAAGGTATCGCGGTCCTTTGGCAACACCGAAATGTCGGTCATGTGCACGGTGCTGAGTCCATTAAAGCCTGCCGATCCAATTTTTACCTGTAATCCATAATTTTTATCTGCTTTGCTGATGGCGCGAGCCATCATTGTTTTTAACAGTTCTGCCCTTTTGCTGTAAGCAACCAATCCGGCCACCATAAAGAGAAGAAGAAATACGCCAAGTACCCATGCAGCAATTTTGATATATTTTTGAGGAATCCTGATCTTCGGTAAATCCATGTTGTAATGTAGAGGTCTGTTGCTAAACGTTAAACATAAATGTTTATTTCGTGTTAAAATTACGCTTAAAAAGCTTAAAGTTAATTAATGTAAGCGGCTTTTGTTAAATTTGGATAATGATAATCACCAACGAACAAGTTTTAAACGCCTTACGTAATGTAGAAGACCCGGATTTGAAAAAAGACCTGGTGACGTTAAATATGATTAAGGACGTTAGAATTGAAGATAGAAACGTCAGCTTCACCCTGGAATTGACTACCCCCGCCTGTCCGTTAAAAGACATGTTAAAGAACGCCTGTTTAAACGCCATCAAGTTTTTTGTAGCTAAGGATGCGGAGGTTCACATTAATGTGACGTCGCGGGTAACTAAACCAGCAGATATTTCACAGTTAAGCCAGATAAAGAATATTATCCTTGTTTCCTCAGGTAAAGGCGGGGTAGGGAAATCCACGGTTGCCAGTAACCTTGCGATAGCACTTGCAGCGAATGGTGCAAAGACTGGTTTGATTGATGCTGATATCTATGGTCCATCTGTGCCTACTATGTTTGGTCTTGTTGGCGCAAAACCAGCCGCACGGGAAACGGAAGATGGTAAAACGTTAATTCTGCCAATTGAGAAATTTGGAATTAAATTGTTATCATTAGGTTTTTTTGCCGATCCTGATCAGCCTGTGCCATGGCGGGGACCAATGGCGTCTAATGCAGTAAAACAATTGTTTAATGATGCAGACTGGGGAGAACTTGATTACTTAATTGTAGATCTTCCTCCGGGCACAGGAGACATTCACATCACTATAACTCAGACTTTCCCAATTGCTGGCGCAGTAATCGTTACTACGCCTCAACAGGTAGCGCTAGCAGATACCCGAAAAGGATTAGCGATGTTCAGGATGCCAAGTATCAACATTCCTGTTCTGGGCGTTATAGAGAATATGGCGTATTTTACGCCCGATGAATTACCAGAAAATAAATATTACATTTTTGGCAAAGATGGTGGTAAACACTTAGCCACCTCATTTGAGGTGCCTTTTCTCGGGGAGATACCTATTGTACAAAGTATTACTGAAGGTGGCGATCATGGTTTGCCAGTAGCCCTAAATCGTGGCACTGTCCTCGCCGCATGCTTTTCAGAAATAGCGGGTAAAGTTGCACAGCAATTGGCAATTAGCAATGCACAAAGTGTAATTACTAAATAATTAGTATTTTTATAACGATAAATTAAACAGAGCCAGATGAATTTAATAGAGCAAGTAGAGCAGGCATTGGAAACAATCCGACCTTATTTAATAGCCGATGGGGGAGATGTTGCCATAGAGGAAATTACATCAGACAATGTAGTTAAATTAAGATTATTAGGGAATTGCGGATCCTGTAAAATGAGTTTTATGACTATGAAAGCAGGCATTGAGCAAGCAATTATGAAAGCTGTTCCACAAATTACCTCCGTAGTGGCGGTAAACCTCGCCGAACCAGTATAATACATTTAACACATTTTAACTTTCCCACATTTTAATTACCCTTAACTTTATACAATGAAGTATAGTTTTACCTTATTGTTAATGATTATTTTTGCCGGGGCTTTTGCTCAGCAAATGCCTGCAGGTAAAAAGTTGTTGCAATTTTCTGGAATGATTACTGATATTGACAGCAATAGGGTGGTTCCCTATGTGACGATCACTAATGAGCGTACGAATGAGAAACGATCGGCAAATTACCAGGGTTATTTTTCTTTTGTCGCTCAGCCCGGCGATACGATCTTATTTACTGCAGTTGGTTTTACCAAAACACAGGTGATTATTCCATTGAGCCACCCTTCTGATAGTTACACAACCATGGTTAAAATGAATTCAGAAATTGTCTACCTACCTACGGTACATATTTATCCCTGGGCAACGGCGGAAGAGTTTACCAAAGAGTTTCTGTCTATGAAAGTGGCTGATGACGACCTGGAGATTGCTAAGAAAAACCTAAGTTCACAAAGTATAATGGGGATGGCACAAACCTTATCAAGAGATGCGGGTGAAATATCAGGAATAAACTGGCGTTTAAATCACGACCGTGCATTAAATAAAAACATGGTGCAAACGAATCCGTTATTGAATCCGTTTGCATGGGGCAAGTTTACGCAGCAAATATTAAATGGCGATAAAAGCCGTAAAGAAAATTAGCGTTTTTTAGTTTGTTTAGGGAAACGCATTTTATAATCCGTATGCACATTCCCTTTAGAAATATTGTCTAGTTTTGACTTAAGCATTCTTTTGCGTAGCAAACTTAATTTGTCTGTAAATAGCTTTCCTTCAATGTGATCGTATTCATGTTGTATCACTCGTGCAGGCATTCCTGTCACCTTTTCCTGATGCAAATTCCATAATTCATCATAATATTTAATTAAGATGGTTGGTTTACGCATAATATCTTCTCTAATATCAGGAATGCTTAAACAGCCTTCATTAAAAGCCCATTCCTCGCCACTTTCGTCAACAATTTCGGCATTGATAAAAACTCTTTTAAAGCCTTCTTTTCCATCTTCATCCGCACCTGTATCAACTACAAAAAGACGGATAGGCAGACCAATTTGCGGAGCCGCCAAACCCACTCCACTCGCTGCATACATGGTTTCAAACATGTCATCGACAAGTTGTCGTAACTCAGGATACTCCTGGTCGATATTCTTACACACTTTTTTTAAAACCGGGTCGCCGTAGGCTACTATTGGGAACTTCATGCCACAAAAATACGAATATTAGCTTAAAGGATAAAAGGTTAGTGCACTTAGATTTTTTTCATTTAGAATTTCCTGCGTAATTTCGTTTATTTCAGCCCGGCCAACTGCCCTGATTTTTTTGAAAACGGTTTCCAGATCGTCGATATAATCATAGTCAATCAGGCTTTTAGCCATTGAAATGATAAGGCCTATCCGGTTTTCTTCACCGAGTGCAATCTGACCGATGAATTTATTTTTCGCTTTGTGCAATTGTACTTCTGTTAGTGGATTTTCCCGGAGTTTTTTAAATTCCTTGTAAATTAATGTCAATGCTTTATCTACCTTTTCCTGTTCTGTGCCGAAATAAATGGTGAACAGCCCTGTGTCGCTTAGCGGGCTATAGCCACTTTCAATAGTATAAGCAATACCATATTTTTCACGAATCTGGAGGTTCAGGATCGAGCTCATACCGTTACCGCCCAGCAGGTTGTTGAGTAATAATAAGCCCGTTTTATATGGATGGTGCAAACTATAAGCTTGGCTGCCCAATACCATATGAGCCTGAGAAATGGGTTTTCTATGGATTTCCTTAACTACCTCGTTTTTCAGTGGGGGTATCCTGTGTAAGGGCTTAATGTTAGCTGGAATGTTGCCGAAATACTTTGTACCTATTTTGATAAACTTGGCATAACTGTAGTTGCCAGTTACTGCAATAATGATCTTATCTGTATGGTAATTGGCGGACATAAAGTCCTTAATATCTTGCCTACTAAGTCTGCTTACGCTTTCAGGTGTACCTAAGATGTTTCTTCCCAGTGAATGATTCCTAAATAAAAGATCCTCAAAATCATCATATATGGCTTCCTCTGGCTGATCCAAGTAAGAACTGATTTCGTCGAGGATAACACTTTTTTCCTTTTCCATTTCTTCCTCTGGAAAAGTAGAATGGAATATAATATCATTGAAGAGCTCAAGCGTTCGGTCAAGGTAGGGGTTCAAAAACGATGCGTGTACACAGGTGTACTCCTTTGTAGTATACGCATTTAAATCGGCGCCCACGCTTTCCAGGCGGTTCAAAATTTGATTGGTACTTCTTTTCTCCGTCCGTTTAAAAATAAGGTGTTCGATAAAATGAGCTAAACCAGATTGATCGTCTTTCTCATCCCTTGAACCACTATTAATGAGGATACAGGCATGAGAAATGGTAAAGGCCGAGGGT
>NZ_JAZQNU010000112.1:0-3322 GCF_045627485.1 Pedobacter sp.
ATTCTGCAATGCAAGTAGCCCATCAATGGTGTTTGGCGACAATGAAATTTTATTTGGATCGACATTATATGGTACATCAGGGATTAAGGTCCCGTCTTTATCCATAAAAATGGCTTTCCTAACTGCCATAGTGTTGCTTAATTTTATTATTAACAATTATTTTAAAAGGAAAACTCTCCATAGTGGCCGTTTTTTTTACTGGTTGTTTGCCAAACATCCTATTTTCAATTAAACCACACAGCAAGTGCACAAGGTGTAAATGGACTTCCTGTATACGTTGGGTGCTGTTGGAAGGAACAATGATATTAACGTGCCCCTTAGCTGCTGCCTCACCCCCATCTTTGCCAAGCATGTTTATGCAGAATAACCCCTGTTTCCGGGCTGTATTGATTGCTTTTATAATATTTGGAGAAACACCGCTTGTGCTCAAACAAAGTAAAACATCACCTCCACTTCCATAAGCCTCTACCTGACGGGCAAATACATCCTCGAAGCCGAAATCATTTGCCCACGCTGTCATTAAAGCATTATCTGAAGTTAAGGAAATAACCGGCAATGCTTTACGATATGGCATTTCAAACCTCCCTAACAATTCTGCAGAGAAATGCTGACTTTCAGCAGCACTTCCGCCATTGCCACAAACGAGGATTTTACCTCCATTTTGCAATGTTTGACTCATGATAGCAGCTGCCTCACATACCAGACTCCCTAAACTGGAGGCTGATCTGCTAAATGTAGCAGCAGCATCGTGAAACGCCTCGCTAATCACCCGTAGTTCTGCTTCACGCTGGCGGTCTTCATCGTTTCCGATCAAATCCAGGTATAAATCAAGCATCTTGTCGGCAACCTTTTCCCAGGTAAAATGCTCATTAACATGGTCCAACGCCTGTTTGCCCATAAGGTCAATCAAAAGTAAGTTGTTAACAAGTAGCGAGATGCGGTCGGCAAGCACACCCGGTTGTTTTGGCGGCACTAAAAATCCGGTTTTCCCATCAACTACCGTATGTTTTATGCCCCCCACATTTGCACCAATTACTGGGGTTCCACATGCCATGGCCTCTAATGGCGTGATGCCAAAAGGCTCATACCAAGGCGTGGTTACAAATACATCGGCGGCATCGTAATAACACCTAAGTTCCGCTCTATCTTTTCTGCCAGTAAAAATCACCTGTTCTTCCAGTGATAAATCGCTTACCAATGCCTTTAATCGTTGTAATTCATTATTGGGTTCACCAGCCTCACCTCCAACGATCATCAACTTGACCTTTTTACCTGGCGTATTGAGCAGAGGTAGGGCACAGATTACATTATCTATGCCCTTTCGGGGAACCATACGCCCCAATTGCAAAATCATCACCTCTTTATCCTTTAGGTTCAGCCGCTTTTTAGCTGAAACTTTATCTTCCGGAAAAAACTCTTTTTGATTAAAACCGCAAGGGATAATAGCGAGTTTAGCAGGATCCGCCTGGTAGTCATTTATCAAGTCTTCAAAATCCTGCGGACATTCGGCAACGATACGGTCAGCTTCACGAACAATGGCCTCTTCAATTACCAGCCGCTCTGGCGGAAATTTATCCTGATCCTTTTGATAGCGCATCCTTACATGCCCCAAAGCATGGAAGGTAATCACAAAGGGAATTTTTAACATAGATTTGAGCCACATAGCCACTAAACCCGACATCCAGAAATTTGCATGAATAAGTTTGTAACACAATTGCTGGCTGGAAATAAAGGCAAGCATGTCCTGCTTAAACTCTTCCATGAACCCTAAAAGTTCTTCCTTGGCAATATATTGGATGGGGCCTGCCTTCAGATGGATAACACGAACACCTGGATAGTAAGTAACGACCCTGGGTAAATTTGAATCTTCCCATCGGGTGTATATATCAACTAAATAGTCATTTTTTGAAAGCTGAATGGCCAATTCCCCCACATAGACGTTTTGACCGCCTCCGTCTGTTCCGCCTAAAGAGGCTAATGGTGAGGCATGTTCGCTGATAAATGCAATATTCTTTTTCATCATCATCTGGATAAGCGGTCAGGGCAATATTTTCGTATATTCAGAAGCATAATCTCCGTCGATTACATGTTGGAATAGTGTTTCCCATTCTTGTGTAAACCTGTTAATATTAAACTTCTCCATTGCCCTCTCCCTGGCATGTTTACTTATGGTCATTGCTGCAGAATGATCGTCCAAAAGAAATTTCATCCGGTCAATCAGGTAATTAATATCGGTATGAATAAATCCTGAGTGGCCATCTTTTATAGCAACTGCCATTTCAGTTGTAGCAAGCCCTACAATGGGCATACCTAATGCCATTGCCTCACATACCGCTAAGCCTAAACTTGTATAGCGGATTGGATTAAACAAGAAACGGTATTGACTCATGAATTCAGGCAGCTGAGGGTGCAATACTTCGCCTATACCATATGCTTCTGCACCCATGCCCACAATGTCTAAAGGAATATGCTTGCGGACTTCGTTAAAAATATCCAGACCAAGCAGTCTGCCTCTTGTCGGTAAATTATTTATCACCACCAGGCCACGATTTAAAGTACCGGTATAGGTATACTCTGGCATTGTAACACCGTGTGTAATGACCCTGGCGGTAAGGTGGTGGTTATCCCACATTAGCTGGTTAAAATTTGTTACATGAACCAAAATAACATCTGGGTCTTTCAAAGGATGTCGACTGTCCGTAGGTGTTATGATCATCACACGGGATTCCTCATTGAGATGCGTATCGTTGGGAACGAATCTGTCGCTTCCGAGACTGGTTTCCACCACGGGATGGCGTCCGTTCAGAATCTCATACCGCCCTTCTTCGTTGAGGGACGGACGGACATAATTGTTGTCCAGCGCGGCTTTTGCAAGCGCTTCGATGGCATCAATGGTTTTGAGCGCATTCGCGGTATCGCGGATGGTTTCAATGTTTTCAAGCAGCAGTTCGCGGATTTTCAGGAACATCTCATATTCAAGTTTCACCGCGCCGTCTTCCGCGCCGAGGATCGTGTCTTCCAGTTTCTTGAGTTCATCCGTGATGAAACGCTCGGCGTTCGCAAGCGTCTGTTTGCGCGTATAGCGAAGCGGCACCAAATCATAGAAAGATTTGGTTACTTCGATATAGTATCCGAACAGACGGTTATAGCCGATTTTGAGCCCTTTGATTCCCGTGGCGTCCCGCTCTTTCTGTTCCAGTTCCGCGAGCCAGCTTTTCCCGTTCAGAGAGGCGTGTCTGTATTGGTCCAGTTGTTCATTGAAGCCGTTTTTGAAGAAAGTGGGATGTAGCCATGTGGTTCTGTGAGCCAAGGGGGTGTCCCT
>NZ_JAZQNU010000113.1:0-21195 GCF_045627485.1 Pedobacter sp.
TTATCAACCAGAACTTTGCCTTTATTACCTTCCCTGATGAGCTGACCACCGGGTCGAGCATCATGCCGCATAAAAAGAACCCGGATGTATTTGAACTGATCCGTTCACGTTGCAATAAAATTCAGGCGCTGCCTAATGAAATTGCGATGATGACGACCAACCTGCCGTCCGGATATCACCGCGACCTGCAGTTATTAAAAGAAAACCTGTTCCCTGCCATCACTTCGTTAAACGAATGTTTATCTATTGCCACTTACATGTTGCAAAACATCACCGTGAAGGATAATATCTTAAGCGATAAAAAATATGCTTATTTGTTTAGCGTAGAAGTGGTAAACGACCTGGCCTTGAAAGGGGTTCCTTTCCGCGAGGCTTATAAAATTGTTGGCGAAACCATTGAAAATGGCTCTTTCGAGCCGCAGACACAGGTTAACCATACCCATGAAGGCAGCATCGGCAATTTATGTACAGCAGAAATTAAGGGCATGATGGACCATGTACTTGGCCAGTTTAAATTTGAACAGACTAAAGAAGCCATCCAAAAGTTGTTGGCGTAATTTTTTCACGATATAATATAAAAAGATGAATGTATCTGTATTAGCTAGCTCATTGATTGGCTCAGAAATTATTAAAATAGGGAATGAAGTTAACGACATGAAAAGTAAAGGCGCTGAAATCGCTAACCTTACTATTGGTGATTTTAATCCTGCCATTTACCCGATACCTGCCGAGTTAAAAGATGAGATTATAGAGGCTTACAACCTTCATCATACCAATTACCCGCCTGCAGATGGTATTTTACCTTTGCGTGAGGTGGTTAAGGATTTTTTGAAGGACAGGTTTAAACTTGACTATGAAGCCAATGAGGTGTTAATTTCTGCAGGTTCACGCCCTTTAATTTATTCTACCTACCTGGCTTTGGTTGATCCGGGCGATAAGGTGATTTTTCCTGCACCGTCATGGAACAATAACCATTATTGTCACCTTACTTCTGCTGAAGCGGTAGCGATCGACAGTCTGGAAGAAAATAACTTTATGCCGGTGGCTTCGCAATTAAAGCCACATTTAAAAGGCGCTACTTTGTTGGCTTTATGCTCACCGCTAAACCCAACGGGTACCATGTTTACGAAAGAGCAGCTTGCAGAAATCTGCGACCTGGTGATTGAGGAAAACAAGCGCAGGGCAGCAGGCGAAAAACCGTTGTACATCATGTACGACCAGATTTATTCGTTACTCACTTTTGGTAAGGAACATGTAGACCCAGTAAGCATCAGACCTGAATTAAGAGATTATACGATCTATATTGACGGAATCTCTAAATGCCTTGCGGCAACAGGTGTGCGTGTGGGTTGGGGTTTTGGTCCGGCAGCTATAGTGAGCAAAATGAAAGCTATTTTAGGTCACGTAGGTGCCTGGGCGCCTAAAGCAGAACAGGTAGCAGTAGCCAAATACTTTAAGAATCCAACACAAGTGGATACTTTTTTAGCAGCTTTTAAAGATCAGGTGCAATTGAGCCTGAATGAGATTTATAATGGTTTCCAGGAGTTAAAAAGTGAAGGTTTCGCCGTTGATGCCATTGAACCAATGGGTGCCATCTACCTGACCCTGAAAATTGACTACATCGGGAAAACAACTCCTGATGGTGATTTATTGAAAGACAGCGCAGCGATAAACTTCTACCTGATCAAAAATGCAGGAACCGCCTTGGTTCCATTCTCCGCTTTTGGTAACGACGAGAAGATGGCCTGGTTCAGGGCTTCTGTAGGCGGTTGTTCTTTAGCTGATATTAAAGCCATGATGCCAAGAATTAAAAAGGCATTAAGCGAATTGAAATAATATTAAAATAAGCGGTTGCACCAATGGCAACCGCTTATTTTGTTTTACAGCAGCTTAAATGCTGCCGATTTTACATCCCTTGAATTTGTACCGATAAACACCTGGAAATCTCCTGGCTCAGCTACAAACTGTAACTCCGCGTTATAAAATTTTAAGTCTTCCGTACTGATGGTAAAAGTCACTTCTTTACTTTCTCCGGGTTTAAGGCTTATCTTTTGAAAGTCTTTTAATTCTTTTACCGGTCGGGTAAGGCTGGCCACTAAGTCGCGGATATATAATTGTACCACTTCCTTACCTTCCATTTTACCCGTATTTGTTACCGTTACTTTAGCCGTAATGGAACCACCGGCTTTAAACGATGGCGCAGATAACTTGACATCACCATAGCTGAACGTGGTGTAGCTTAAACCATATCCAAAAGGGTATAGGGGGTCATTACTTACGTCGAGGTAGTTAGAACGGAATTTAGAAAACCATTTCCCCTCCTCCAGTGGCCTTCCGGTATTTTTGTGGCTATAATAAATAGGCACCTGACCCACGTTTTGTGGAAAGGTAGCTGTAATTTTTCCCGATGGGTTCACATCACCGAAAAGCACATCTGCAATAGCAGGCGCCGCCTGGGTGCCGCCAAACCAAACGTTTAAAATGGCCGGTACATTTTCATTTTCCCAGGTCAATACCAATGGTCGTCCCGTAAAAAGAACCAATACCACTGGTTTGCCGGTTTTAAGTAAAGCGGCAAGCAGGCGCTTTTGAACAGCAGGAATTTCCAGGTCTGTACGGCTCGATGCTTCACCGCTCATTTCAGAGCTTTCGCCCAATGCGGCCACAACCACATCTGCTTTCTTTGCGTTGTCTACTGCTTCCTGTATCATCACCTCTTCACTGCGGTTATCTCTGGGGATTTCACGGCCAAACATCGTTGCTCTTTCCTGGTACGATGCGTCAGCGATGAGGTTAGCACCAAGGCTATGCAGAATTTTCACCTGATTGCCAACTACTTCTGTTAAACCTTGCAGTAATGATGGTGTGTTGTTTAGTTCTGCATTTACACTCCAGGTTCCTGGCATATTACTTCCTGTATTTGCTAACGGGCCAACCAGGGCAATGGTGCCTGTTTTTTTAAGGGGTAACAAGTTGTGCTGGTTTTTTAGCAAGACAAAACTCTGGCCTGCTGCTTCACGGGCAGCTTGCAGGTTGGCAGGTGTTAGAATTTCAGTTTTAGCGCGTTCGTCATTGCAATAGCGGAAAGGGTCTTCAAACAGACCCAGCTTATATTTTGCTTCCAGCACTAGCCGGCAGGCATTATTGATCTGGGCTTCGGTTATTTTACCCTCTTTAAGTGATTTACCTAAAGTGTTTAAAAAACCCTCGCTCACCATGTCCATGTCAACACCAGCTTTTAAAGATAGTGCAGCTACGGTCTGTAAATCTCCAAGGCCGTGATCAATTAATTCTGAAACAGCGGTATAATCGGTCACTACAAAACCTTTAAAACCCCATTGCTTACGTAAAACATCTGTCATGAGCCATTTATTGGCTGTAGCCGGAACACCATTAATGTCGTTAAAGGAAGTCATTACACTTCCTACGCCGGCATCTATCGCTGCTTTGTAGGGTGGAAGGTATTCATTGTACATCCTGTGCAAGCTCATGTCTGTGGTGTTGTAATCCCTTCCAGACTCTGCAGCACCATATAAGGCAAAGTGTTTAACACAGGCCATTAAGGTATTGTATTTAGCAAGGTCATCGCCCTGATAACCCTTCACCATAACTTTGGCGATTTCGCTGCTCAGGTAGGTGTCTTCACCACTGCCTTCAGATATTCGGCCCCAGCGTGGATCTCTGGAAATGTCGACCATAGGTGAAAAGGTCCAGTTCAAGCCATCAGCACTTGCTTCGATTGCCGAAATTCTAGCTGTTTTTTCAATCAGTGGTAAATCCCAGGTGGCCGAAAGCGCTAATGGAATGGGGAACACGGTTTTGTAACCATGAATCACATCCTGACCAAAAATTAATGGAATCTTTAGCCTTGTTCTGTTGACAGCAATTTCCTGAGCTTTACGGATCCTCTGGGGTGTGGTCATACTGAAGATGCCGCCTACCTGACCCCGCTCGATTTTTCCTTCCACGTCTGCACTTACCGCAGATCCTGTAGTGGCTTCACCGCCCGTAACCAGGTTCAACTGTCCAAGTTTCTCTTCAATAGTCATTTTAGCCATTAACCGGCTAATGTAGGTGTCCATGGTTTTATTTGCAGGCGTTGCCTTTTTTTGTGCTAAAGTGCTGCCGCTAATCACTGCTGCGGCTATAATCAGGTAAATAGATTTTCTCATAAACTTATTCTGCTTTAATGATGTCAGATAACGTGGAATGCCCGTTTTCATTGAGCGCTTCAATTCTGAAATAATAGGGTTTTTCTTTATCCATGCCTTTGTACCAATATTCATTAGCACCATAAATCATGATGCTGTTATACAATTTATCGGGAGAGGTACCGATGTAAATATTATAGGCATAGGCGTCATTGTTTGTCCGCCACCTGAGCCAGGCACTGCGTTTATCACTTTCGGTTCTCAGGATAATGAAATCTTTTACTGCGGAAGGTTTTGGGATGCCGGCGTTGCCAAACACCCGCAAGCCGCTAATGGCAAATTTACCGGTTGGCATGTGCAGGTTGGTCAGTTTGATATAACGTGCTTTTACGGGCTTGTCAAATTCGATGTAGTCATGTGGCACATCGGTTTTATTTTTACTCTTGTCGGCAAGCATTTTCCAGCTTTTCCCATCAACACTATACATCAACTGGTATTGATGATATATACCCTGTTGTTTACCCAGGAATGCGGCGTCCTGATCTGCATAGTTAATCTGCACTGCATGTACCGTCGATGGCATGCCAAGATCGGTTTGTATCCACTCACCCGAATTGCCCGAAGCCGCACTCCAGTAGGTCCTGATATTTTCATCTACAGCGTGGTTTGCCGGGTAGCCACCCAGACTACTTGATACCTGCACTGGCTTATTATAATTCAATAACATCCAGCCCGTGAACCTGCTCTTCAGATGGTCGGTTTTTTCGGTAGGCAGGTAATGGGGGTAATCGCCGAAAGCGGTGTTGGTGTACATCACATCGTCCTTATCAAAACCCGTTGGCCACATGCCTATTCTACGCTCGAAGCTGTTTTTTACGGAAAGCGCAATAGTAGACACATGCCAGTAGTTTTTCCAGTGATCCTGGAAGGTGGCGCCGTGGCCCGCACCTCTTGCAAATCCGCCTGCTTTCCAGGATAGGGGCAGTGATTGATGCTCAAATGGCCCCAGCGGAGTTGTACCTATGGCCACACCATCGGCATAATTACTAAACTCGGTTGCAGGGGCACCATATTGCAGGTAATATTTTTTATTATGTTTGGTTACCCAGGCCCCTTCCATAAAGGGATCGAGAAAAGTGTTGTCCAGGTGTTCGCCAAATCGCTGCCATCCATAGCGTTCCGGTCTTAAAACCAAGAGTTCTTTCCGCGTACCTATGGGGTCGAAAGTCTTCGCATTCAATTCTACCCCATATAAGGGATAAACATTACTGCTGCCATTGTACATATAAAGGCGGCCATCGTCGTCAACAAAGTGGGCAGGATCCCATCCACCAATATCGAAATTAGCGACCACCTCTTTCCAATCATTACCTTTTGGGTTAGTGCTCATCCAGATCGGAAAGTTTCTGGAATAGGTAGAGCCAAATACAAGCATGGTATCGCCCTGAATCCAGACAGAGGGTGCACACAGGTCATCATATACCTTATGCTCATGCCTCAGAAACGATTTTGATACAAACTTCCAGTCGGTAAGGTCATTGCTCCACCAGTAACCCCATTGGTTGGTAGAAAACAAATAATAGTCGCCTTTATAATTAACAATAACTGGGTCGGCGGTTGCCCTGTGCCGGCCCTGTTCCGAAAAATTAGGAATAGGGGTATACCCATAATCCAGGTTGATGGGATTGCAGTAGGTGAGTTGCTTTTTCTGGCTAAACACCTGGAAAGAAAGTAGCATTAATAACAGCGAAAACGACACTTTTCTAATCATCATTATTTACTTATTGCCGGACTTGTAAAGCCCAGCTTCGTTAAACCAGCTTGTACTTCAGGATTGCTCATAAATAATTTCCAGATCAGTCCGCTGCGGTAATTTTCTATCATTACAATTATTGGCCCCTGATCAATGGCCAGGTTCGACTTAGCCACCCAGTTATGTTGGTCGCTAAAAGCATCTACAAAACCATATTCCTTCCAAAGCTCTTCGCCCCTGTCTTCATAAAAATGCCTCAAAACCTGCATTGAATATTCGGGAGTATAAGGAAATGAAGATAATGCAGCCGTAGGTGCAATTACACCCAGGTCTTCGGTAGGCGAGTGCGCCGCATAGCCCTGCCAGCTGTCACTTGCTGTGAGGCCCCAGCTTTTCTCATTATAACCTTTATAGTGTTTAGGATTAGCGATCACGTAAGCCCGGTTAATCAGGGTTTGTGCTTTATTTTGTTCAAAATATTCTGCCCTTCCATCGGTTAATCCTCTTGGATCAAGTCCGGTAAAGGAATATTGCGCAAAGAATAACGGACCTCCATAATCGATGCCAAGGGGAAGGGTAATGCCGTAAAACTTCTTACCATTGAAAAAGGTATTAGAGTTTGCCCAGCCATTATCATACACGCTTTTGTTGATGGAATAGCGTGGTGACGAAGCAGCCAGTACATAGGTAATTAAACATTCGTTCCAGCCTTTAATGGGATGGTTCTGTGCCCAGCCATTGTTAGGGCTCCAGTGCCAGTACAATACATCCTGGTTCTGGGTAAACCAGTTCCATTCAATGTTCTCCCACATCCAGGTGATTTTATTCCTAATATCCTGTTCGGTGGGGTTATCAGCATTATAATATTGTTTTGCCGCTAACAATCCCTGAAACAGAAGAGACGTTTCTACAATGTCAGCACCATCGTCTTTCAGGCTAAAGCGAATTACTTTTCCTGTTTCGCCATTTAACCAGTGAGGAAAAGCGCCATGGAACATATCTGCTTTCCATAAAAAGTCTACAATTTTCTTGGTCTGTGCTGCAGCTTGTTCACGGGTAATGAACTTCCGTTCTGAAGCCACAATGATGGCCATTACCCCGAAACCGGTGCCTCCGGTGGTCACCACTTCATCGCCATAATCGAAAGACTTATTACTGCGTTCTCTGGCCATGCCGCTAACCGGATGGGCGAAATCCCAGAAGTAACGGAAAGTTTGCTTTTGCACAAGATCCAGAAGCTGGTCGTCGGTCAGGTTCTTTCTGATTTTAAGGTCAGGTTTAATGTAGTTGACGTTCTTTTTCTGTGCGCTTAGTTGCTGCAGGCTTCCAGTTAAAAATAATAATACAAGGCTTAATAACGATAAGTTAAATTTCACCATAGGGTCCGTTTTTTATAAGAGGTTGCCAGGTAACCGGCAACCTCTTAATTTATTGATTATAATTAATTATTTAGTATCCAGGATTTTGTGTGAGCAGGCCTCCGCTAAGTTCAATTTCCGTCTGTGGAACTGGCCATACCTCATTTTTGTTAGGCTTCCAGCCTTTAGGACCAAAAACTTCGGCCCCTCTTCCCTGGCGGATTACATCGAAATAACGGTCGCTTTCCATGGCCAACTCCAATTGTCTTTCTTTGTAAATCGCAGCCCTTAGTGCTGCCTGTTCGGTAGTGGTAACCGGTGGCAATACCGTTAATGGATTCGATCCACGTGCCCTGTCTCTTACCCTGTTTAAAGAACTTAAAGCCTGAGTGGCATCGCCCAGCTCGTTAGATGCTTCGGCGTTCATTAACAAGATATCGGCAAAGCGTAAAACACGGATGTTTTGTTGCGCTCCTTCATTAAAGCCGGAAACATATTGGCTAAACGGTACGTACGACTTTTGGTTATACATAGGGTTAGGAACCCTGCTTGGGATAACATCGCCTTCTGGCGTAGTTTCTCCCCTGTAAATGATGGTGCCGTCTCTTCTGGTGTCATTTGGCTCAAAAGCAGCATTCAGTTCAGCGGAAGGCACATTAAAGCCCCATCCCCCGCCAGTTAGGCCCGCAACGCCTTGCACCTGGCTATATTGAGAATTGGAGGCATCGGGATTACCCTGAAGAAGCTCTGCCTGGATTTCAAAAACAGATTCTATACTGTTTTCATTGTTTGTCCGGAACAGTTTTTCGAAATCAGGAAATAAATTGTAGCCTAAGCCCATCACCTGATTGGTGAGTGTTACTACATCTGACCATTTTTTCTGGTACAAGGCAACTTTGGCGTGCATACCCAATGCTGCGCCTTTAGTGGCACGGCCAAGGTCAGTTGCCGCATAGTTAGCTGGTAATACCGCCGCCGCATCAGTTAAATCCTGTTCAATTTGTGCGTAAACCTGTTCCCTTGGTGTACGGGGAATGTTATATTCCGTAGCATTCTTTGGTACACTCAGTCTTAAAGGCACATCGCCATAAGCCCTCACTAACCTGAAGTAAGAATAGGCGCGCACAAATTTAGCTTCAGCAATGTACCTCGCTTTCAGGGTTTCGTCCATGGTAATGGCCGGAATATTATCCAAAACCTGGTTGCACAGGTTAATGTTCTGGTACTGACCCGTCCAGAAAGACTGCAAAGAGCCTTCTGTGGAAGTTACAGTATAAGTATCATACAATAGCCAGAAGGTAGCATCGGTAGGCGTACTTCCTTTGTCGGCTTCATCTGAACCAACACTTTCTATAACCAATGCAGGAAAGGCTACATTTTCCCAGCTGCGTAAGTTTGCATAGATGGCATTAACAGCCTTAGTTGCATCTTCCTGATTTTGCCAGAATTGCTGCGCTGGTTGTTGTCCTTGTGGATCAACATCAAGGAAGCTTTTTTTACAGGAAGAAACCAGCAGTACCGTAGATAGCAAGGCTACGCCAAGGCTTTTTATATATAATTTATGATATGGGGTTTTCATAGTTGAATCAATTAAAAAGTAACATTTAAACCAAGGTTGTACGTCGCATAAAGCGGGTATACGTTCGCATCAATACCTGCGTTTGTTGGTGTACCACCAACTTCCGGACTGAAGCCACGGTAGCTAAAAATGTTTATAGCGTTTTGGGCGTTAATGAAAACCCTGAGTTTCCTCATTTTCCATTTGCTTATGATTTCGGTTGGTAAAGAATATCCAAATTGAAAATTTCTTAACCTCACATAAGCGCCGTTTTCTACATAAAATGAATTTGGCAGGTAGTTAGTTGCCCCGCCTATTTTTGCAGAAGGGTAGGTATTTGTTGATCCCGGGCCGGTCCAACGGTTATCAAAAAATTCCTTGGTGAAGTTCTCGTTCCCAAAGCGGTAGCCCAGGTTCGCATTGTAGACATCTACTCCGGCAACACCTTGGATATCGACGGTTAAATCGAAGTTTTTATAGGTAAAATTACTGTTCAAACCAAAGTTGTATTTGGGGTTTGGATTACCAAGTATAATACGGTCTTTTCCATCAATCACCCCATCACCATTCTGGTCAACATATTTGAAATCTCCTGCTGTGGTGCCGGCTTGTGGAGAGGCTGCAGCTTCTTCATTGGTTTGAAAAATACCAGCAACTTGATAGCCGAAAAATTCACCAATTGGACTTCCGGCTGCGGTTCTTGTCGCTAAAGCGCCACTCACCAGGCCGTTTCCACCTGCATAAATTGGGTTATCTCCTGAGGTTACATCTAAAACTTTATTATTGTTGATGCCAAGGTTTCCTGAAATGCTATACGTTAAACCATCTTCAGTTTGGTCAGTCCAGGTGGCGGAAAATTCAAATCCACGGTTACGAAAATCGGCCTGGTTACCGATCAGCCTGCTGTTAGAAGTTCCCAGCGATCCTAAAATCGGAATATCAAAAATGGCCTGCTCTGTTTTTCTGCTATAGTAATCTAACTCTACATTCAGGCGGTTTTCCAGAAAAGCCATATCCAAACCAATGTCCGTTCCCGCACTTCGTTCCCAGAATAACCTTGGTGGAACGATGGTTCGGATGCTTGCACCTGTATTCGCAATACCATTGTAGAACGCAATAAGTTGCGGTACCTGAGATACCGTTAAAGTAGTTGGGTTGATAGGTACGCCGGCATTACCTACTTTACCCCAGCTGGCACGTAGTTTCAAATTATTAAAGATGGTTTGATCTTTCATGAAATCTTCTTGCGTAAGAACCCAGCCTGCACCTATTGAAGGGAAATAACCCCATAGGTCGTCACCTCCATAAAATTGCGATGCACCATCGGCCCTAAAGGATACATTTAACAAGTATTTGTTCTGGTACGCATAGTTAGCACGTGCAAAATACGAGGCTGCTGTTGTTAAAGCTCCTGAGTCGTTGATTACCCTGCCATCTGCGTTTCCTAAGCTCAGGTATAAATCGCCTTCGCTATTATAAGGAACATTCTGTGCCGAGGCATTTAGATTATAGGTTTTATAACGTTGTGCATTTTGTCCTAACAAAACGGTAAGGTTATGGTCCTCAAATTTCTTCTCGTAGGTAAGGGTATTCTCAATGATCCAGTTTCTGGTTTCCACGCGATTAACACCTAACACACTGATATTGGCATTTTGTGAGGTGGTTGCAAAATATTTTGGCGTATACGACCGGATTTCGTCTTCTCCGAAATCACCACCAAAACTTGTTCTAAAGGTGAAATCTTTGGCAAACTTCAATTCCGCGAAAATATTACCCGTCATACGGTAGGTTTTCGTCCTGTTGTTAAAGAAGTCTATTGTAGCCTGAGGGTTAACGTTACTTCCGTTCCCTAAGTTAAAATCATTCGGATCGCCATATGAACCATCGGGTTTAAAGACGGGCACTACCGGCGAGGCTGCAAATAATCCATGAAATATTGATGATGGCGCATTATCCGATACACTTGCCGCTCCAGTAACGTTATAGCCGATTTTTAACGGTTCAAGGATTTGGAAGTCGCTTGATAAACGTGCATTGTATCTTTTGTAGTTGTTCTTCTTTACAATACCGTCCTGATCCAATACGCCTAAACTCAGGTTATAGGTAGACTTGTCAGAACCACCATTAACAGACAACTGATGATTGGTTACGAAAGCATCTCTAAGAATAACATCATACCAATCAGTGCCTTTGCCCAGGTTGGTGTTTGCAAATAAAGGCTCAGAACCAATGAGGTTGTAAATCTCATTTACTGCGGTTGCATATTCTGTAGCATCGGCCATTTTTACCTTGTTGGTTACTTTTTGCACACCAACGTAGCCGTTGTAAGAGATCGTAGCGTCGCCTTTTTTACCACGAAGGGTGGTTACCAATACCACACCGTTTGCGGCACGGATACCGTAGATCGACTGGCTGGATGCATCTTTCAGGATACTGATGTTTGCAATGTCTGCCGGGTTTAAAAAGCTGATGTCATCATACCAAACACCATCTACAACATATAATACTCCCGTATTACCGTAAATGGTACCGGTTCCACGAATAGTAATCTGTGGCGAAGCACCAGGTGTACCAACATTTGTAATGTTCACACCCGCAACTTTTCCCTGTAATGCACTTACGGGGTTTACAGAAGCTTGTTTGGAAATTTCCTCCCCTTTAATGGTACTTACTGCACCTGTAACATCGATCTTTCGCTGTGTACCATAACCTACTACAACTACCTGGTCAAGGGTCTGTGTAGCGCTTTCTAAAGCAACGTTAATGGTTGTGCGGTTGTTAACCGCAATCTCCATGTTTGTATAGCCTATATAGGCAAAAATTAAAGTGCTGTTGGCTGGTGCATTTATGGAATACCTTCCATTTGCGTCTGTCTGGGTTCCTGTTGTTGTTCCTTTTACCAATACGCTAACGGAGGGAATTGTGGTTTGATCTCCAGCGTCTGTGACGGTACCTGTGATCGTTATATTCTGCCCATAAGCATTGCTGATAAAAAGTAAACCAAGAAATACCAGAACAGAAATTCTTGTAAACATTCTTTTCATACTCATTGTAATTGAAATTTTTAATTCAATAAATCTCAGGTTCAAAAATGCGGATCACAAAAAATTCACCTATACTTCAATACATCATTCCCTGAGTGTGTAGATAGTACAATAGCATCTGTAGCGATCAACTGGTCGCAAATATTCAGTAATAGAGGTGATTACGCTTGGTCAAGCTGTTTGGATGACAACAATGATTTTCGACTTTTGTGTATGTAAATCCTTCGGATGTGTAGTAATGATGTAGTGCTATAGGTTCAATAAGAACTCTGTGAGGTTCATGTCATGAGGAATATTCAGCTTTTTGCGAAGTCTGTAACGTCTGATTTCAACCCCTCTTAAGGAAATGTTGAGTAGCGAGGCCATTTCTTTGCTGCTCATATTCATGTGCAGAAAAGCACAAAGTTTTAAATCGTTTGGTACCAGGTCGGGGTGTTTTGCCTTAAGTTTTTTAAAGAAACTTTCATGCGCATCATTAAAGCTGTTCTCAAATAATACCCAATCCCGCTCATCGTTCATGCCTTCTGTAATGATATGCTGTATTTTGTGTTGCTGTTCCTCTGATATCAATTTACCATCCCCATCTTTGAGCTTGGCAATCTCCTGACTTAATTTTTGCAACAACTCATTCTTGTACACCAAACTCATTGCCGAATTTGCGAGTTCACGGTTTTTGCCCGCCAATTCGGCCTGTAGTTTTTCGCGCTCCAGTTTGGCAATTTGTTTTTCATTATGCGCTGCCTCCTTTTTTAGACTCTCTTCTTTTTCAAGCTGGAGTTTTTCGGTAATTCGAAGTTTGTCTTTCATTAGCTTTCGCTCGTAAAGTTTTTTAAACACAAACAGTAGCCCGATTAGGAGCAATGCATAAAGTACAAAAGCAAGCTTGGTTGCGTAAAAGGGGGGAAGTACCTCAAATTCAAAAGCCGTGATGTCGTTTTGTATTTGCCCGCTGCTACTTGCTTTAATAAGGAAGCGGTATTTACCCCAACCTAAATTGGTGAAATCCTTTTGAGAGGCACTGCTCCAATCTGACCAGTGCTTTGAATAACCTTCTAATTTAAACTGGTATTTCACATCTGCCTGTCTGTAATACGGTAAAGCATAAGTGATACGTAAATTGTTCCGATGGTATGGAATGGTAATGGCTTCGTCAGCATTTCCATGTTCACTTATGATCTTGTCAGTATCTGTTAAATCGTAAACCATTCTTACCAATACGGGTGGAATAGCACGCGCCACATGAGATGACTTATCCGGACTGTCATTGTAAACTACAAAACCATCGTCTACACTGATCAGGTAAATGGAATCGCTAATTTTACTAATGTTTTCATAGTATTGAACCATTCGCCCGTTTATAATGCTAAATTGGTTGGTTTCAATAGCTGCATTACCTGGAACACTAAAGTCGGCCAGCCCTGTTTTACCCCGATTAATGAACCAGTACTTATGGCGCCCGGCAGGAATAATCCTGTTGGAATTGGCAAAAGAACCTAATTTAGCATTCAAAGCCTCGTATTTGTTGAACCGGTTACTTACTTCATCATAAAGATAAAAGCCAATATCTGAGGAATAGACCAGCTTATTTTCAAAAGGAAACACATGGATATTGTAGGCGCTCGGTAAGCCGTCTTGCTCATCGTAATATTGTTTAGCGCGTACTTTCTTTAAATCAGGACTAAGTGTTAAACGATACAGGCCTTTATACGCATGGCTCACCCAGATGTCGCCCTTTCCGTCCTGTTCTACATAACGGGAGGGTTCGCCAAAATTGTCAATTTTATAATGGTATTTCCATGCCCCATTATTGTCTTTTTTGAAAAGAACCAATCCGTTGTAAGTGCCCTGTATTAAGTATTCAGGGTTGCTTTTCAACTTTTTCAATGTCCAGCCACCGGCGGCGTCAGATACCTTTAGCATTTTACCATCCAGTATACGGAAGGTGCCTTCGTTATGGCCACAAAACAGTTGCCCATCAATTTCCTTGAGCTCCCAAACCTGGCCCTGCGACTCTGGAATCAACTCGAAATTAAACGGAGTATCTGCCCCTGGTGCCCATTTGCTATAAAACAGGCCCTGGTTGGTTCCTAAATAGATATTTCCATTTGAAATTAAGCTGGAATAGACCGTGCCGAAACGCCCTGCTTTATCAAAATAGAAGTATAAGGGGGAGTTTAACTCAATTCGGTCAATGCCATTATCGAGCCCGGCCCATAAATTCATTTCCTGGTCTATATGTAAACTTAAAATGGTGTTGTTCTGAAGTCCGCTCGACTTATTAATCTGCTGAACGATGTTTCCGTTTTCATCTATGATCACAATACCATTAAGGATGGTGCCGTACGCAAAGTATTTGTCTAAAATTCTTGCGCCGTTATTAAGCTGGTAAGTTTTTAGAAATGCACTGGCCTGGGTGTTAAATGGCGTATAGGTTTTACCATTATAGAGATACAATGCGTTTTTCCTGGTTCCGATCAGCAATTCACCAGACTTATAGGGTAATATAGACAACACATCGGTGGGCAGAAGCTTGCCCTCATTATTCAATGGACTTAACTGGTTGCCTTTTAACTCATATAATCCTTTGCCCAGAACTTCAACGATAAATTTATCATTGACCTGGTGAAGAAATAAATAGGATCCGGGGGCGCTTACAACAGTAATTTTATGGTCTTTGTAAATGTAAATTGCAGAGAAGCTCTGAAATAATACGCGGTCTCCATCCGCATAAATTTTCCAAATTTCACTGTTAAGGGAATTCTTACCAGGGACAAGGCTTTTTAGTGACGTATAGGATTGCCGGTTATTCTTGATGCTCCAGTACCCGAATTCGCCATAACTGCCCGTGTAAATTTTGCCCGAATCATCTGTAGCCACCGCACGTACTATTTGACGATTGGGCATCTCGTATTGTCTCCAGTATTTACCATCGAAATTGAGCAGCCCCTGCGCATTGCCAAAATACATGATACCGTTTTGGCTTTTGGCGATTGACCAGTTCTGGTTTCCAGATAAATAAGCTCCCTTGGTATAGTTTTGAATATACGGTACACCTATACTTTTAATATCGATTCCAGATGCAATATTAGAAGTAATCAAGAAACATAAAAAGAGCAGAATAGAACGCGTAGCGCCGCTTTTTAGAAATGGCATGAATTGCTTTTACAAGTTAAAGGCTATCTTAAATAACGGTTGTTACCATGGCTAAGTTAGTGATTTTCATAAAAAGATCCAGGTTCTGATACCTTATTCAAGTCCGATATCAGACTGATAACGGTGTGTGTTTTCTCGTCAAGTTTCTTTACCGCTTTTTGAAGCATCAATAAATACTCTTTAGAGGTGACGTATTGATCACTTTCAATTAAATCCATAATTCCCAGGATAGAACATACCGGACCGCGGTATTCATGTGCATGAATGTGAGCAATCTTTTTCAGGATTTTATTTTGCTTTAAAATCCTTTCAGAGTCCATCTTTCTTTTATTAATGTTCCTGGCGATATAGGAAACGCCCATTAATTCGCCATTTTTGTTCCGCACGGGTTCAAAGATACTGTCCCACCAAACACGTTCGGCCACTTCCGGAAAACTTAACATCTCCTGGCTTATGCGTTCGCCTTTCAAGGCTGATCTAAAATTGGCCATAAAAGCATCATTGTCAATTTCATTGAGATAGTGGGCGGTATAACTACCCCTTTTCATTTTTTTACCTCTGAATTTCAGGATGTAGTCATAAGCGGCCTGATTAAAGTCCAGAATTTCGCCACCCATACTTAAAAAAACATACACATCGGTAAGACTTTCGAAAAGTGCCCGCAATTTAATTTCATTACTGATCGCTGTTTCTCTGGCTCTTTCCAGCTCGAGAATGCTTTGGTCAAGTTTGCGGAGGTTCAACTTTGCTTCCATAATATTCACCACATGTTTAGCGAGTATAGTAAAGCTTAGTTCATCCTGCTGGCATTTACGATGGGGAACGTAATCCATAACACATAAGCTCCCGATAAATAATCCCTCTTTGGTAATCAATGGCGCAACGGCTAAAAAGCGAACAGGAGTTTCGTTTTCTAGATGCCCCAAGGGCGAAAAAAGGTCGCTGTTTAGGGTGTCTTCGATAATAGAGATATCTTTTTGTGGTCTTGCATATTTGCAGAGAGAAATAACTCCCGGAAAGCTTTTGCTCGTAACACCAACACTTAACTCCACGCTAAGCTCATCTTTATTGCAGAGGCAAAGCGAAGCAATAGGGGTGTCAAAAATTTTAGTGGCCAGAAGCACAGCTTCATGTAACTCCTCATCTTCTCCTAACCTTAGTTGGCAGAATTCTTTAACAATTGCAGTCTCCAATGCTTTGCTCATAGGTCAGTTCGTATTAACGAGTGTTACAAAAATTGAGCCGACAGAGACGACCGGATTTCTCTATTTGTAATTTGTAAAAAACTGAGTACTATGGCTTTAAACGCCTTCTTCTAATGCCACATGTTTTATGTTCTTTCTATCGTTTTTTCCATGCTGTTTGTGCATTACCCATGTTTACGGATAGTCCAGCAAAAAAGAAAAGAAGTGTCGATTTAAATCTAAACATATGGCAAAATGTCTCATAGCAAGATAGTAAAATCATGGAATTTATTCAATCTTCCAGTATGGACTAGGGGTTCTGGCAGCGTTAAACATCGACAAAAACTTAGCTACCAAGGTTGGGTGTGCCGCAGCAACGTTTCGCTGTTCTGCTTTATCGGCTTCCAGGTCATAGATCTCCATCTCTTTTAAAGCACCATAACGCACCGCTTTCCATTTACCAAATCTAATGGCCTGGGCAGGTTGATTTCCTTCATGGAACTCCCAGTACAGGTATTTATGGTCGTTTTGATTTTTATCCATGCCTGAAAGAACTGGAAGCAGAGAAATTCCGTCTGTTTTAATCCCATTTTTCTGTAAATTGACACCTGCATATGCTGCAAGCGTTGGCAGGATGTCTGGAAATCCAGAGATGTGGTCGGAAATTACGCCGCTTTTAATCCCTGTGCCTGAAACAATAAACGGCACCCGGATACCGCCTTCGTAAAGGTCACGCTTGGCGCCCCGGAGGCTACCGGAACTATTCAGCACTTCAGGATTAAAACCTCCTTCTTTATGCGATCCATTATCACTGGAAAACATGATGATGGTGTTTTTATCCAGCCCTTTTTGTTGAAGCATTTTAATAATTCTGGCAACATCCCGGTCCAGTCGTACAACCATGGTTGCATAAGTGGCAACCGGATGTGCCGAGTGCCCATAACCTCCCAATGTTTTTTCTGCGGAATAATCCTTTCCCGGATATGGCTGTTCATTGAATTTTCCTTTGAAGGATTGAAAAAGCGCATCATCTGGAACGATCATCTCGGCATGGGGTGTTGTGTAAGCCAGATACAGAAAGAAAGGTTTATTTTCTGCTTGTCTGTCTAGAAATTCCAAAGCTTCAGTCGTAAACAAATCACTGGAGAATTTCTTCAGGTTCCTGTCCGCATTTTCCGGTATGGCGATCTTGCGGTCATTACGGTAAAGGTAATCAGGATAATGATTATGTGCATGTGCCTGATTCAGGTAGCCATAGAAATAATCGAAACCTTTTTTATTGGGGTGTCCGGTAGTTCCATCCATCCCCAATCCCCATTTGCCGATGAGTGCTGTATGGTAAGCTGCCTTTTTAAGTACTTCCGCAAGGGTAATATCCTCAAGCCTGAGCGGGAGTCCCGCACCCAGTCCCAACGGGCCTGTTTCATAATTACCACGTACCCACCCATGGCCTATATCCCGGCCAGTCATTAGTGCTGCACGTGATGGTGCACAAACCGGCGCGCCGGCGTAGTGCTGTGTAAATTTAACACCATGTGCAGCTAGGCTGTCCAGTGTGGGGGTTTTAAAATTTATTTGCCCGTAGCTGCTTAAGTCACCATAACCCAGGTCATCTGCGAGGATGTAGATGATGTTAGGCTTCGTTGATGGATTATTCTGAGCCATGCTTTGAAAAGCACCCAGGATACAAAGAGCTAGGGCTAATAAATTTTTCAATTGAAATGGTTTTAAACTATTTACGGATCCTCTATTTACATGTTAGCCTCATTGCTCAAAGTGGTCTCGGTAATAACACTCCTTTTCCCACTTGGCATGATTACTATCGTTTTTAATACACGTTTTTGTCCTTTTGGAACACTTATCTTGATAGGTTCACGGTAAAGGTGCGAATTTTCTGAAGGACGGTAAGTATCAAGTGTATAGTAAATTTTGGCACCCTGAGCTGGTGCTTTTAATTCGATATTAAACTTCTCTCCATTCATCACTTTTTCGTCCAGTCCGATTGGCGTTGGTACCCAGTAATTTGTCCCCGTTTTGTCTAATCGGTTTAAATGGGCAGGTACCCGTTCTTCGTAGAAGTTCTTTAAATCTTTACGCTCTTTAGGACTCCAGGCCACCTCTGCCAATGCGTACAGCCTTGGGATAAGCGTATATTCTACTTTTTCAGGCGTTTTAATATATTCTGTCCATACGTTGGCCTGCACACCGATAATATGCTTTTGTTGTTCTGGTGTTAAAGATGCAGGAACGGGATCATAAGCATAAATTTTTGTTAATGGAGAAAATCCGCCCATGGTCAAGGGCTCATCAGGTGAAGTTGATTGCTGGTAATCTAAATATAAACCTGCACTGTTTGGTGTCATGATCACATCGTGACGCTGTTGGGCTGCAGCAATACCGCCTTTTTCTCCTCTCCATGACATTACGGTAGCATTAGGTGCTAAACCGCCTTCCAAAATCTCATCCCAGCCAATAATAGCGCGTCCTTTGCTGTTCAGGTATTTTTCCATGCGCTGGATGAAATAACTTTGCAAGCCATGTTCATCTTTCAAGTTATTCTCTTTTATAAAATTCTGGCAGTAGGCTGATTCTTTCCAGTAGTCTTTTGGGCTCTCATCCCCGCCAATATGGATATATTTCGATGGGAATAGCGCTAACACTTCATCTAATACGTTCTCCAGAAAGGTAAACGTATAGGCTGTTGGGGCAAATACATCCTGGAACACACCGAAGGTTTGTTGCACCTGCTTTCCTTTTCTTGATCCGCTCCATGGGGTTTTATCATCAATAAAGGTATCCCGTTCAGGAAATGTACTTAACTCAGGATAAGCCGCAATAGCCGCTGATGCATGGCCGGGCATTTCAATTTCAGGAACCACATTAATGTATTTTGATGTGGCATAAGCAACCACCTCTTTTACTTCATCTTGCGTATAGAAACCTTTGTACACTTCATTGTCGGTGCCCAAACCCGGTAAACGGCCAATGATGGTTCCGTTACGGGAAGCTCCTACACTCGTTAGCCTTGGGTATTTCTTGATTTCAATTCTCCAGCCTTGATCTTCCGTTAAATGCCAGTGAAAATTATTCAGCTTATAAGCTGCCATCATATCTATGTACTTCTTAAGAAAGGAAACTGGAAAATAATGACGTCCTACATCGAGGTGCAGGCCTCGGTACCTGAATCGTGGATAGTCGGTAATCTCAGCTGTTGAAATGGCAATTTTTTCAGCAGCCTTTTCCGGCATTAATTGCATCAGCGACTGGACTGCATAAAACAATCCGGCATCCTTTCCAATCAATGTAATTCTGTTTTTAGTGATGGATATTTTATAACCTTCCGCAGGAAGTTGATCTGCTCCTTCTGAACTGAGAATAATTGCTTGTTGTTTGCGCTCGGCTTTTTTCACTTCGCGAAGTGAAAAACCACCTTTAGTTGTAATAAAGGCATTTAACAAGTCGGCGTGTTTTTGATATTTAGTATTTTCAGCAACAAGCACAACCGTTTTATCGAGTACAAATGTTCCATTTGATTTTTGTACAGATACTGGTACTGGAATGATACCCATGTTAATATCATGCTGCGCAAATGCTGGTACTGCGATTAAGGCAAATAAAATACAGGATAAAAAGTTTTTCATATTTATTCTAGATTGAAATGAATGTCCAATATAGATTAGAAAATGGGGCTTGTGTGCTGCTGACCATGCTGTTGGACGATTTTGGAATGAAAACAGATGGATTTGAACATAAATCAGACGTCATTGAAAACAAAAAGATAGCGGGAGGACTAACTTTGAGTATTACTTTAACAACCTTATCCAAAACCTATACTTACCACAACAAGACATGAGAGAAGCGAATCTACTGCTCGGTTGCTTATTATTACTATTGACGTGTTCTATCCCGGTTGCCCATGCACAGCAATTATTAAACGATCAACCTAATCCTAAGCCGGCTAGTGCAGACATGGCCAAATGGAAATTGATTTTTTCAGATGAGTTTAATTCAAAAGGAAGTTTCGATGCCAGCAAATGGACATACAGTCCCCGGCAGGGATCAGCCTGGAACAAATACCTCACCTCTTCATCAAATTACGTTTATCAGGATGGAAAAAACCTGGTGCTTAAGATGGATAAAGCAGTTATACCTGGTGATACAGCGATTTACCATTCGGGCGGAATTCAAAGTTCTTCAAAATTTAGTTTTCTGTATGGTAAGGTCGAAGTCAGGGCAAAGTTTAAGATTGGACAAGGCTCCTGGCCTGCAATCTGGATGATGCCAGAACGTCCGGCAGCTTATGGGGGTTGGCCAAACAGTGGGGAGATTGATATTATGGAGCATGTAAATAAGGAGGAGTTTATTCATAACACCATCCACAATGGAGCGGTAACAAATGCTTCCGGGGGCAGTACGGCTACCCATAGGGCAACTTACCATGCTGATGATTATAATTTATATGGTATCATCTGGAGTCCTTCATCCATTGAGTTTTATGTTAACAATGTACACCAATATACCTACTTCAAAGAAGCAGGCGCCTCCTCTGCCCAATGGCCATTTGACAAACCTTTCTACCTGATCTTGAATCAATCGGGCGGTGCAGGCTGGCCAGGGCCAATTACAGACGAAGACCTTCCTTTTCATATGCAGGTAGACTGGGTAAGGGTGTACAAGCAGGAATAACTTCACAGTTAAACAATATCTTTAACCTGATGCTTTGAATTTCGGTAAGCCGTTGGCGTGGTTTGGTAGAACTGTTTAAATACTGTGCTGAAATACCGCTGATTGTTAAATCCCAGGCTATCGGCAATTTCCATAATACTTTTATCGGTATGGGTGAGCAAATAGGCTGCTCTTTCCAGGCGTAATTTATTGATGTAATCATTTACACCAATGTCAGCTATTTGCTTGAGTTTATTATACAGCGTTGCCCGGCTCATCGCCATTTTATCGGTAAGAAAATTAACATGGAGGTCTTTGCTTTCAATGTT
>NZ_JAZQNU010000114.1:0-5026 GCF_045627485.1 Pedobacter sp.
CATTATATTATATAATTACTTCGTAGTTCTGTTTTTCTAATACTAATGCTTTGTAAGTACGTTGGATGGTTGCACCAACGCTTTCCTGCCATTTAACTGGATATTTAACGCCATCAATGGATTCAATACCTGCTATTTCGACTGCTGTTCCGCAGAAAAAGGCACTATCAGCTTCTTTCAGTTCATCAATATTTAAGATTTTTTCAATGCATTCGATATCAAGGGATTTGCATAGGCCAATAACGGTTGCCCTAGTAATGCCTGGTAAGATATGACCAAGTGGAGGGGTGTAAAGCTTTCCGTTTTTTTCGATAAATATATTTGCTCCTGGTGCCTCTGCTACATTGTTATGCATATCCAACAGGAGGGCTTCGTCGTAGCCCTTTGTAGTGGCTTCAGTAGTAGCAAGGATAGAGTTTACATAGTGAGCACTAATTTTCGCATCTATGGGAACTGATTTAGGGTTTGGTCGCTGGAAACTTGATAACCCTACTTTTAGTTGTTTATTGCCAAGGTAAGCGCCCCATTCCCATGCACAGATCATGATAGATACAGATTTAGGCGCCGATAAGGTCATGTTTGCACCACAAAATACCAGTGGGCGTATGTAAGCGTCAGTGAGTTTGTTTAAACTTAATACTTTATAGGTCTCTCTAATTAGTTCATCAACATCCCAGTTAAAGGGGATTTGGGCAAGTTCACAGGAGCGTTTCAGGCGCTCAAAGTGTGCCTTTGCTTTAAATATGCGTGTGCCATTATGGGTTTTGTAGGCCCTGATGCCTTCAAACGCTGCATATCCATAATGTAGCGACTGGCTATACAAGTCTGTATTGGCGTCGGTTGCTTTTACGAAAGAACCGTTTAAATAGATTACTGTTTTATCATTATAGTATGACATGGCTTCGGTTGATTTCGTCTAGTTTGATTTTTTATTAAAAAAGCGCCTCTTATGGAGGCGCTTCAGTTTTTTGATTAAATACTCTTTTACAGCGCCTTGTACTCCTGATTTAGCAGCAGTAGGTTTAGGTTAATAATGACGTTGTGAAAGCGATTCATCATGGTGTGTTTATTGTGGTTCCTGGTTTTGTTTTTATAATTACAATTTAAGGGATGGCTGTTTAGCTTGCAATAGCTGATAGAAATATTTTGAAAAAAAATTAAATATTGTTAAATGGTTTATTATTTGATTTTAATTTGGCTAAGAAGGCTTGATTAATACAATTGATGGTATAAAATAGACTAAATATGATTTCGGTATACGGTATAGTTATTATGCTAACATATAAGTTTTAGGGAAATTCGGCGTAAAATGACTGTAGTCTATCAAAAAGTTTAAAAATTTTAAAAAATCAGGTCTAAAAAAAAGCCCCTCACATTTGAATGTGAGGGGCTGTATATTATTAAATTAGATATTAAGCAACACCTTCGGCTAAAACAATAATTTTGTTTTTCAAAACCTCGACTACACCACCTTTGATGTTAAAAGTTTGTACATGGGTATTGCCTTTAATAATTACTGGTCCGTCTTCTAAGGTTGAGATAATCGGCGCATGGTCATTTAAAATCTGGAAAGAACCCATGGTACCTGGAACGGAAACCGAAGTTACTTCGCCTTCGAATACTTTTTTATCTGGTGTTAAAATTTCTAATGTCATATATATATGTTATATGCGCTTTAATTAAGCGTTTGCTTCAGCTAATATTTTCTTGCCTTTTTCAATCGCTTCTTCAATACCACCTACTAAGTTGAAAGCTGCTTCTGGATATTCATCAACTTCACCATCCATAATCATGTTAAATGCTTTGATGGTTTCTTTAATGTCTACCAATACACCTTTTAATCCGGTAAACTGTT
This sequence comes from Pedobacter sp., assembly GCF_045627485.1. Taxonomy (GTDB): domain Bacteria; phylum Bacteroidota; class Bacteroidia; order Sphingobacteriales; family Sphingobacteriaceae; genus Pedobacter. Next base: position 1,856 of record NZ_JAZQNU010000114.1, read on the forward strand.
CTGCTACGTGGAAAGGTTGTGATAAGAAACGTTGTACACGACGTGCACGGTGAACAGTTAATTTATCTTCTTCAGATAATTCGTCCATACCCAGGATGGCAATTATATCCTGAAGTTCTTTATAACGTTGTAAAATTTCTTTAACACGTTGTGCACAGTTATAGTGCTCATCACCTAATACTGCTGGCGATAAGATACGTGATGTAGAATCCAGTGGATCTACTGCAGGGTAAATACCAAGCTCAGAGATTTTACGTGATAATACAGTTGTTGCATCTAAGTGAGCAAATGTTGTTGCCGGAGCAGGGTCAGTTAAATCATCTGCAGGAACGTAAACCGCCTGTACAGATGTAATCGAACCACGTTTAGTTGAAGTAATACGCTCTTGCATTAAACCCATCTCTGTAGCCAATGTTGGTTGGTAACCTACCGCTGAAGGCATACGACCCAATAGGGCAGATACTTCAGAACCAGCCTGAGTGAAACGGAAAATGTTATCAACGAAGAATAGAATATCTTTACCAGCACCTTCACCATCTCCATCACGGAAATATTCAGCAACGGTTAATCCTGATAATGCAACACGTGCACGTGCACCAGGAGGCTCATTCATTTGACCGAACACCAATGTAGCTTTAGAATCTTTTAGTTTCTCAGTGTCAACTACAGAAAGATCCCATCCACCTTTTTCCATAGAATGAAGGAATTCATCACCATAGTTAATTACACCAGATTCGATAAACTCACGTAATAGGTCATTTCCTTCACGTGTACGCTCACCTACACCAGCGAAAACCGATAAACCAGCATGCGCTTTCGCGATGTTGTTTACCAATTCCATAATTAATACAGTTTTACCAACACCCGCACCACCGAATAATCCAATTTTACCACCTTTAGCGTAAGGCTCTAATAAATCGATTACTTTAATACCAGTGTAAAGAACTTCGATTTCAGTTGATAAATCTTCGAATTTTGGGGCAGCACTGTGAATTGGTTTACCATTAGCTTTATCAATTGTATTGATACCGTCAATAGCATCACCAACAACATTGAACAAACGACCTTTAATTTGCTCACCAACGGGCATTTTAATAGGGGCACCAGAGTCAACAACGTCCATACCACGAACCAAACCATCGGTTGAGTCCATCGCGATGGCGCGAACACGGTCTTCACCAAGGTGCTGTTGAACTTCTAAAACGACCTTATGACCGTTTTCTTTTGTAATTTCTAAAGCCGAGTAAATCTTAGGTAAATAAGCATCGGAAGCAAAACTTACGTCAACTACCGGGCCTATAATCTGCGCTATTTTTCCAATGTTAGGCATATATTGTTTTGGGTAAAATTATAAATATCAAAATGTTAAAGGCTCTTTTATGGCCTTGTAATTTGGTCTGCAAAGTTAAGTTTTTTCCACTTATATTGTATACATAAATAAAAAGTTTTTCAACTGTTTTTAAATTGATACTTTAGTACGACAAAAAACACTTTAAAACCCCGTTCATTTACGATGAAAACCATTCTGGTAACCGGCAGTAACGGCCTTTTAGGCCAGAAACTTACCGAAAATATTTTAGCGTCAAATAAGTATCACTTAATCGCTACCTCCAAAGGTGCAAACCGTTTTCCGGTAAACGAAGGCTATAGCTACGCCGAAATGGACGTGCTCGACCCACACAGCATTCACTCGGTTTTTAATAAATACCGTCCCGATGCCGTAATCCATACCGCTGCCATGACTAATGTAGACACCTGTGAGGCTCATCCCGAGTTGGCTGAGCAACTGAATATAGAAGCCGTAGGCTCCTTAGTGCGCATTTGTGAAGAGCTTAATATACATTTTATACACCTTTCTACAGACTTTATTTTTGATGGTGCGGCCGGTCCTTACGAGGAAACCGCTCTGCCAAATCCTTTAAGTTATTACGGGGAAACGAAATTAGCTGCAGAAGTGGTGGTAAAACAGGCCTCCTGCCCATGGGCCATTATCAGAACGATCTTGGTATATGGTATTGTAGCTGACTTAAGCAGAAGCAATATTGTGTTGTGGGCTAAAGGGGCATTGGAGAAAGGCCAACCCTTAAATGTGGTTAATGACCAGTGGCGTATGCCCACCCTGGCTGAAGATCTTGCAACAGCGTGTTTACTTGCGGTGGAACAAAATGCACAGGGTATCTACCATATAAGTGGTAAAGACATGATGAGTGTGGTTGAACTGGTAAGGCGTGTTGCCAATTACTGGAAGTTGGATGCCGGGCTGATTAACGAGGTGTCTAGCGCCAGTCTCAATCAAAGCGCCCCAAGACCAGTCCGTACGGGATTTATCCTCAATAAAGCGCAGAGGGATTTAGGTTACGCACCGCACAGTTTCGAGGAAGGTTTAGCACTGGTAGACCAGCAGCTGCAGTTGCAGCAGCTTCATTAAAAATGAGAATATGTTGACCTAGGGGCAACTTCCCCATACTATATTTACAAAAATTAAAACTAAAATTATGGCATTACAAGCAGGCGATAAAGCACCGGATTTTAAATTATTCAGTTCAGAACTTGAAGAAGTAGCTTTAAGTGATTTTAAAGGACAAAAAGTTGTAGTACATTTTTTTCCAATGGCCTTTACAGGTACGTGTACTGAACAACTGTGTACCATGAGGGATTCTTTTGGTTATTACGAAGGTTTAAACGCAAAGGTAGTAGCCTTATCAGTTGACTCTCCCTTTACCTTAGCTAAGTTTAAAGAAGAACAGTCTTATCAATTCCCTTTATTGTCGGATTTTAATAAAGAAACGTCTCAAGCTTACGGCGCTTACTACGATGAATTTGTGTTCAATTTGAAAGGTGTTGCTAAAAGAGCCGCTTTTGTAGTCGATGAAGAAGGAAATATTAGTTATGCTGAGGTATTGGAAAATGCAGGTGATCTACCTGATTTTAATGCAATTAAGCAAGCTGTAGAAGCGTAAAGGCATTTTATTCGCAATTATTTTAAAAATTTAATTGCGAAATAGTTGCGTATTTCAATTGCAAAAGTTACTTTTGCATTCCCTTAAACGAAAGGGAAACGCATTTGTAGCTCAATTGGATAGAGCATCTCACTACGGATGAGAAGGTTTGGGGTTCGAATCCCTACAAGTGCACAGAAAGCCTTACAGAAATGTGAGGCTTTTTTTATGC
>NZ_JAZQNU010000115.1:0-25505 GCF_045627485.1 Pedobacter sp.
GTTTTCTCCGGACTGGCATCCGCAAAATCCTGTTCATCAAGAATCACATAGTTATCATTTAGTAGATAACCTTTTACAATCTTATCGTTAGACACCTCTTTTCGTGTGCTTTCATTAATCCGCTGAAATCTAATCCGGGAATGATCTTTTGCATCAAGCATATCAAGATCAAGGTTGCTCTTCTGCACAGCAGAATAAAGCTTTACGGGGATATTTACCAAACCAAAACCGATAGATCCTTTCCAAATTGCTCTCATAGACGATAAATTGTCTTTGCTAAACACCACTAAAAGGTTCTTTGTTTTAATATAGCTCAGGACCAGCCTCCAATGAAGGAATAAGGCTTTTAAACTTTAAACTTGATTTTCTTTAATAAACATTTGTAAGCGAATCTGAATATCGGCCAGCGTTAGTTTTTGCTGATTACCTGTTTGCATATCTTTCAAAGTAAGAAGGCCGCTCTGCATCTCATCGCTACCAATAAGGATTACAAAAGGAATGTTTTTGGCATCAGCATAACTCATCTGCTTTTTTAACTTGGCTGCCGTAGGGTAAAGTTCTGCAGCAATGCCGGCATCACGTAGTTGCTGTAATAGTGGCAATGCATATATTTCGGCTTCTTTGTCAAAATTGCTAAACAACACCTTTGTGCCTGCAACAACGGTATTTGGGAAGAGGTTAAGTTCTTCTAACACATCATAAATGCGATCGGCACCGAAAGAAATACCTACACCAGTGAGTCCCTTTAATCCGAACATACCGGTCAGGTCGTCGTAACGACCACCCCCACCTATGCTACCCATAGCTGCTTCGTTTGTTTTCACTTCAAAAATACAGCCCGTATAATAGTTTAAGCCCCTTGCCAGGGTAATATCCAGCTCCAACTTCATATCCTTTGGCTGCGTGCCACATAGCGACACAATGTAACCGAATACGCTTTCTATCTCTTCTATCCCTTTTAATCCAATTTCAGAGGTGGCCAGCACTTCTTTTAAGCGGGCTAACTTCTCGTTGTTAGTGCCTTCCAATAAAATAACAGGTTTTAACACCTCGATGTCCGCAGCGGTAAAACCACGCTCCAGCAATTCTTTGGTTACGCCTTCAAAGCCTATCTTATCCAGTTTATCAATCGCCACCGTCATATCTATAATCAGCTCTGGTTTTCCTATAATTTCAGCGATGCCAGAAAGGATTTTACGGTTATTAATTTTTATTGAAAAATCAGTTAAACCCAGATTTTGCAAAGCCTCCTGGTAAATTAAGGTGAATTCAGCCTCATTTAGTAGGCTATCAGATCCTACTACGTCAACATCACATTGGTAAAATTCCCTGTAACGTCCTTTTTGTGGCCTGTCGGCACGCCAAACTGGTTGCACCTGGAAACGTTTGAATGGAAGAGCAATATCGTTCTGGTGCATTACTACGTAACGAGCGAACGGAACGGTGAGGTCGTATCGCAATGCTTTTTCACTCAAATAGGAAGTTGCCGCGTTTGAATTGCGACTATTTAGCAAATCAGCATCTACTTTGGCAAGGTAATCGCCGCTGTTCAATATTTTAAAGATCAGCTTATCGCCTTCATCACCGTATTTACCGGTTAAGGTAGAGAGGTTCTCCATGGAAGGCGTCTGGATTTCAGCGTAACCATATTTACGAAACACTGTTTTAATGGTGTCGTAAATAAAGTTTCTTTTGATCATTTCCTGTGGAGAGAAGTCGCGGGTTCCTTTTACTAAAGATGGTTTGATGATAGACATAGCGGCAAAAGTACAAAAAGTAAAAGGCATAAAAAAAGCTGCCTAAGCAGCTTTTCTATTTTTTAAACTAATAACCTAACAGGTTCTTCCAGAAGCGCCTTTAGGGTTTGGAGGAAAGCAGAACCGGTTGCCCCGTCTACTACGCGGTGATCGCAACTTAAAGTTACTTTCATTACGTTTCCTGGAACTACAGCACCATTTTTAACTACTGGCACTTGCGAAATTCCGCCAATGGCTAAAATACAAGCATCAGGTGGGTTAATAATGGCAGTAAATTCATCTATACCAAACATACCCAGGTTAGAAATGGTAAAGGTCGAACCTTCCCAATCTGCTGGTTGTAGTTTTTTAGCTTTGGCACGTTGTGCAAAGTCTTTCACTTCAGCAGAGATGTGAGATAATGATTTTCCATCGGCAAAACGTACCACAGGAACCAATAATCCATCTTCTACAGCTACAGCTACACCAATATTAACATGCTCATTATAGCGGATTTTATCGCCTAACCAAGAAGAGTTAACATTTGGATGTTGTTTTAAAGCAATAGCAACTGCTTTTAACACCATGTCATTGAAAGAGATTTTAACCGGCGCATACTCATTAATTTTTCCACGGGCGGCAATAGCACCGTCCATATCGATACTCATGGTTAAGTAGAAATGCGGTGCAGTAAACAAGCTTTCCGACAAACGTTTGGCAATAACCTTACGCATTTGGGTAACTGGTTTTTCTGTGTATTTCTCTTCACCGATGAACTGTGGAATAGTAGTACCTGTTTTCTCTGCTGCTGGTGCAGACGCCTGAGCGGCAGGTGCTGCTACTGCAGGTTTATAATTTTCTATATCTTTTTTGATGATGCGACCACCATCGGCACTACCTGCAACCTGTGCAAGATCTATACCTTTTTCTTTTGCTATTCGTTTAGCCAAAGGAGAAGCTTTAACACGTCCACCATCAGCAGTAACGGCTTCTTTTTGTTCTGCTGCAACTGGTGCGGCTTCTGTTTCAGGCGTTGCTGCCGCTGCTGTTTTACCAGCTGCTGCAGGTGCATCACCCTGGCTTAAGATACCGCTGATATCGGTTCCTTCCGGACCAACAATAGCAATAATGCCGTTTACTTTTGCTGCTTGGCCTTTTTCAACGCCAATATGCAATAAAGTACCCGCAGCATACCCCATTACTTCCATAGTTGCCTTATCGGTTTCTACATCAGCAAGGATATCATCATCTTTTACCTGGTCACCTACCTTTTTATGCCATTCTGCAATAACACCTTCTGTCATGGTATCACTTAACAAAGGCATACGAACTACCGTAACACCCATTTTCTCCAGGTCAGCTTCAGACAATGCAGGTGCCGTAGCGGCTTCAGCATTTTTCGCCTCTGGTGCTGGTGCAGCAGCTTTTTCTTCTTGCGCTGCGGGTGTAGTTTCTGTTTCTAATAAAGCTTTGTAATCTTCACCTTCTTTACCTACAACGGCAATTACTGCATCGATTGGAACGGCTTTACCTTCTTCAACACCAATGTACAATACTGTAGCATCCCAATATGATTCCAAATCCATGGTCGCCTTATCGGTTTCCACTTCGGCCATTACATCGCCGCTTTTAATTTTATCGCCAACTTTAACGTGCCACTTTGCCATTACCCCTTCGGTCATGGTATCGCTCATCTTGGGCATTCTAACTACTTCAGCCATTCTATATTATCAATGATAAAAGGTAAATATTAATCTAGTACATATGGGTAATTCTCCTGAACATATACATCAGTATATAGTTCTGATGCCTCTGGCCATGGAGATTCTTCAGCAAATTTCACAGAATCGTCAACGATCTGTTTCACTTTAGCTTCAATTTCTTCAATCCAGGCCTGGTCAGCATATTTCTCTTTCAAAATAACTTCCCGCACCAATTCTATAGGATCTTTAGCTTTGTACTCTTCTAACTCATCTTTTGTACGGTATTTCGCAGGATCGGACATCGAGTGACCGCGGTATCTGTAGGTACGCATTTCTAAGAAGGTTGGTCCTTCTCCGTTACGTGCACGTTGAGCCGCTTCATCCATCGCGTTGTGAACTGCAACAGGATCCATACCATCTACAGGAGCACATGGCATATCGAAACCTAAACCGATTTTATATATGTCAGTCATGTTTGTGGTACGCTCTACAGAGGTTCCCATTGCATAACCATTATTTTCACAAACAAATATCACTGGAAGTTTCCAAAGCATGGCCATATTGAATGCTTCATTTAAAGCACCCTGACGAACAGCTCCATCACCCATGTAACATACATTTACATTTTTAGTGCCCTTATATTTTTCTGCAAACGCAATACCTGCGCCTAAAGGAATTTGTCCACCAACGATACCATGCCCACCGTAAAAGTTAAATTCTTTACTGAACATGTGCATAGATCCACCTTTACCTTTTGAGCAGCCAGTAGCTTTACCGTACATTTCAGCCATAATGCTATTGGCACTAACACCTTTCGCTAATGCATGTGCATGATCTCGGTAAGCAGTAATCATGGAATCTTCAGGTTGTAAAGCAGAGATTGCTCCGGCTACAACAGCCTCCTGACCAATATATAGGTGACAAAAGCCACGGATTTTTTGCTGTCCGTATAATTGCCCAGTTTTCTCTTCGAATTTGCGCATCAGCAACATCGACTCAAACCACTTCAAATAGGTAACTTTATTAATTTCTACTGCACTCATTTTGGGTGTTGATTTTTTTACGAGAGCAAATCTACTTTATTATTGTAATATATCGAAGAAATTGAATGTAAAATACACATAGGCACAAGGCCAAATGTTAATAACTTTAAGAAATGTTAAGATTACATTTGGATAACATTTTGAAAATCCATAGTTTTGGAAGAATGACAATAAGCCCTTAGCGGTGTAAGTTTAAGTGCAAGTGCTTTTTACCCAAACTTAATACAAACATGATAAAGAAATTTTTGTTTTCTTCGTTAGTTGTGCTATGTGGATCTACCGCAGTTTTTGCACAATCAAAAGATAAAGAAACCAACAAATTAGCTGATCCCGATAATTTAGCTTCCCAGTATTTCTCACAGGTGATGGGTGTTGCCATGGACGCAACATCAAACATCAAACTCTACAAATTCATTTATGAATGGATCGGTACTCCTTACCGTTTTGGAGGAAACTCTGAGAAAGGCATAGATTGTTCTGCATTTACCAAAACAATCTACGACAAAGTATTTAACACCACTATTTTAAGAAATTCAAGAGATATCTTTAGCATGGTTAATCCTTTGCCTAAAGACGAATTGAAAGAAGGAGATTTGGTTTTCTTTAAAATAAAGAGCAGAAGCATTACGCATATTGGCATTTATTTAGGAGATAACCGTTTTGCTCATGCATCCACTTCCAGAGGTGTTGTTATCAGCAACCTTAATGAGCCTTATTACTCACGTTATTTTTATAAAGGCGGCCGTATTCTGGATGGTGTAAAAAGCGATCTTATACAAGAGTAAGTTTTAAACAACCATATTTAAATGCTCCTAAGTAATTAGGAGCATTTTTTTTGATCAATTATGCCTCGTCTTTAGTATTTCTAACCAGGCCGATACCTGATACGAAAAAGATAATCCCAATGATCGCGACAACGATCAGCTCACGCATTTGTATACTGTGGTTGACGAAGCCCAATCCGGCCCAGATAAGTCCAATGATGCCTAAAATTGTTAAGATTGTTCCGAAAGTACGTTTTACATTCATAAGTTTAGATGATTATGCTTGCATAAATACAATATCTATGCCGGGATGTAAATAAAAAGGGATGCTGTATTGAATACAGCAGCCCTATCATATAAATTGAGTACTTATTTTTGAATCTGCATAAGGTCGGCCATTACTTTTAAACTCTCGTCTTCTACAAAATCGAAGCGTTCTTCTTTGGTGCTTTTATCCCCTTTTTTAAGCGGTGGCAAACCACGTAATTCCCTTAATTTGTTTGTTCTGGCTAGAGACTTTGCTTCCAGACTATCTCTCTCAGCTTTTAACTTCGCAATATTAAGACTCACTGACACTTCATTTTCTCGTTTCTTCATATCCTGAATATCCTGCTGAAGCAGCTTGTATTCTTCCGATTTTTGCATCCGCTGATCATGAAGCTCCTTTAATTTTGCTTTAGTAGCTGTTAAATCGGTCACCGGCACATAGGTCGATTTTCTGATTTCGTCCCACGGCAATGCAGAAGGCTCTGTATCCTCTCCAATTTTATCCATTGGATAAACAGAAGGAAAAACTATATCCGGCGTCACACCCCTATCTTGTGTACTGCTCCCAGTAACGCGATAGAATTTCGCCATTGTCAAGTTTATCAAACCTAATTGAGGCATATCGGCCGCACCACCAGCTACACTTACACCGTCTTTGTTGACTAAAGCAGCCAGTCGTTGTAAAATTGAGCGGTTAACCAAACTATTCAGGTCAATTGACGACTGCACCGTGCCTTTACCATAGGTTTGAGTGCCGAAAATCAGTCCACGTCCATAATCTTGAATTGCTCCCGCAAAAATTTCAGATGCCGAAGCGCTCAAACGATCTACCATAACACCGAAAGGACCATTCCATACTGCACCGGGCTCTGTATCTTCATCTACTTCAATTCCACCTCTTAAATCTTTAACCTGCACTACTGGACCTTTATCTATAAATAGGCCGGTTAGACTAATTGCCTCTAACAATGATCCGCCTCCATTTGCTCTTAAATCCATCACCACTGCGTCTACCTTGTCTATAGATTTTAAAGTGTCAAGCAGCAGCCTTACATCACGTGTGGTACTTTTATAATTAGGATCACCAGCCTTGGCCGCTTTAAAGTCAGCGTAGAAAGCTGGAACCTTGATAACTCCAATCTTATATTCTTTACCGCCAGACTTAACCGTCTTTACCTCTTTCTGTGCAGATTGATCTGCCATAATGATTTTTTCACGCACCAGCTCAATGATGACTGGTTTTGCCGACATTTCTTGTCCTGATGGTATGACTTTCAATCGTACTTTAGTACCCTTAGGGCCTTTAATCTTAGCTACAGAATTTTCTAATCGCCATCCGATAACATCTTCAAATTCACCGTCACCTTGAGCAACACCTACAATACGGTCGCCTGCACTAAGGGCTTTACTTCTGAAAGCAGGACCACCTGGTATAATCTCGCTGATTTTGATCACTTCGTTATCCAGCTGTAACCTAGCACCTATTCCTTCGAAAGAACGAGCCATATCTTCGGAAAATGCCTGCGCATTAGATGGGTTAAAATAATTTGTATGGGGGTCTATGGTTACTGTAAAAGCATCCATAATGGACTGAAATACGTCCTGGTTATTAATTTTACTAACCTGGGATTTTAAATTCGTATACCTTTTGGTTAAAGTTTCGATGTTCTTTTCATCATCAGTGCCGGCTATTTTCAAGTTAACCAACTCGTACTTCACCCTCTTTCTCCAAATGTCCTGTAGTTCAGCAGCGGTATTTGCCCATGGCATTTTCTCCCTGTCGAACACGTAGGTTTCATCTTTAGAAAAATCATACTTCTGCTTCACATGTGAAATCGAATAATTGATCCAATCATTATAACGCTTTAAATAAACGTTAAAAATGAAAAAAGGCCCACTAAGATCCCCATTTCTGAAATCGTCATCCAGTGTGTTTCTGTATTTTTCAAAGGCCTTGATGTCTGAACTTAGAAAGTAATTTTTTGAAGGGTCAAGCGCCTTGATATAGTTATCAAATACCAGCGATGAAATGGAATCATTAAGCTTCAACTTCTTATAGTTGTAATTCTCAATCAGCGCAACCACCTCTCTCGCTACCAAACTTTGTTGCTCAGCCGGTTTTATATTTGGAATGCCTTCCACCACCGGCTGTTGTTTTGGTGAGGCCTGACAGGCCAACACAGCAGCGGTAAAAGTTACCAGTAGAATTCTTTTCAACATTTGCTTAAATAATTTAAAATCCATTTGTTTTATCAACAACCAATATGATACCAATTTCTGAAATAACCAAAAAAGAGACAGTATTATTACGGTCTCTTTTTGGTAAACTTTAATACTGACAAACTATGTCAGTTATTTTTTTGCGTTAACCTTTTCCTTTAATAGCTTTCGCGTATTTTTTAACTGTGTATTATAATGATTCACCTTATTGGCGCGTGCAAAAACCTCTGCCCTGCTTACATCCTTTAGGGCAAGGTTGTACTCTTTCCTCTTTATTTTGACATGGATAATACCCATCATGGAATCAATATAAGCGGTGTTGTTATGCAATTGCCTCGCAAGTATGCCTTGCTGGGTATAGAACCATAAAGATTCCGTTAATTTATTCGATGCATAATACACTTTCCCTAATTGGTGATAAGACTCCATTTGCCCACTTCTATGTCCGATACGAGAGTAATTTTTTAATGCTACGTTTAATATGACCTGCGCAGCTTCGTTATAATGGTTAAGTAACAAATGGACATTGCTTAATTTGAGTAGAGCGGTACCGTATAACAGGTATTGTCCTTTAATGTTATATTCAAAAGCCGCCTTTCCATACAAAGTTAAAGCTTCGTTTAACTGCCCTCTTTTTTGCGTTCGCTCTGCTTCAGCAAAAAAAGCGTCCCCGTCTGCTTCATCATCAAGTGTGGAAACCGCAATATGAATGGAGGCTCCTTCTCCCAGCGGAGATGGCGTAATAAAATTACTCGTTTGTGCCATAGCTCCGAAGCTAAATAACACACTACACACCGTTAGGCAAACTTTATACATATTACAAATATAAACTATTTTTAGTTAAACACCTGTAAACTACCATCAAAAGCTGCCCAGACCATATAATCATGGGAATCTAAATGATAGACCTCGCCAGCAGCGGTGATCCCGATAACACCTGCAAAACCGTCGATGGCAGCCAATTCGACAAAGGATTTCTTTGTAGCCGCTTTAAGCGTACTACCGTCGGTTACCCGGGTAACAATTTTTGTTGCTAGCGCTGTATTTATAATGTCTTCTCCCACACCGGTACATGACACCGCGGCGTGTGTATTGGCGAAATTTCCGGCTACGGTTGCTGAATCACTTACCCGGCACGGCATTTCAAATCCTTTACCCCCGGTTGATGTCGCTGCTGCCAAAAAACCATCGCGATCCAGAGCTACACAACCCACCGTCCCTTTCCTATTTGCCTGGTTACGTTTTTCTTCAAACTCAGCTTGTCTTTGAGTGGTGATAGGATTGAAATAATGAAAACCATGTTCCCTTGCAAATGCCAGGGCCCCCGCCCCACTTAATACACGATCGTCATAGGCCGCCAATCGTTCAGCAACCTGAATAGGGTTTCTGACATCTTCAATATTAATGACCCCACTAAAACGTTGCGTTTTACCATCCATTAAGGAGGCACTTAACCTTACTTTCCCATCGCTTTGTATCTGTGACCCTAGGCCCGCATTAAACAAGTGATGATCTTCAAGTAAACTTACTGCAAACACAGCCGTTTCGGTTGCACTATGGTTTTGTAAATAGTCATAAGCCGCAGCTAAAATCTCACTTAAAGCCTTTTGTTTGGCTATCTTAGTTTCCTGGTTTCTATTTGATTCGCTAAAGAATCCACCGTGTATAATTATCTTCATGAAATGGCACCTATGCTTTTAGGATGATGGATAGTTAGCGTATGTTCTGAGAGGTCGTATAAATCGCCTTCACACATCACGTGAACCACCATGTTTTTAATAGATACTGGTTTTCCCATTTCGACATCGGTTAGATTAGTGTCGGTCATTTGACGACCATCAACAAGTATGACCATACCCGAGCCAATGGCTTGCATCATATGGCCATTTGTAATATATAGTCCGGTATCTTCCCCTAAACCGATGCCCAGGTTACCCGGATTACTAGCTGCCGCGTATAATAAACGTCCTATTCTGCCCCGTTGCACAAAATGTGTATCCACGATAACGCCGTCAATAAAACCTAAACCCCCGGTAATTTTAACCTCACCTTTAAGAAGCGCGTCTTTGCTACTTCCCTGGTAGATCATGTTCTTGGAGCTAGCTGCAGCGCCTGCCGAAGTTCCTGCAATTACAATTTCTTCATTTTGGTACTTTTCTAGCATAATTTGGTGGCTTTTAGTTCCACCGAAAATAGACGACAGGCGTAATTGGTCACCGCCAGTAAACACGAGTACGTCTGCTGCTTGTATACGATCACAGTTCTCCAGAGAATTTGCCTGCTCGCGGCTGCTGATGTTTAGTACACCAACGTCGTGAACATCTAACTGTGCGAAAGCTTTAATATACTCTTCCCCAACTTTCACAGGAATTAAAGAAGCTGTAGTAATAATTTCAAATCTCGACGTTGTTTGATGCAAAGACTCCACAGTAATGCGTTTTAAAATGCCTCTTTCGAAGAAATTCATATTTTGTGGTAAACCAAATTGGGTTTCTGTGAAACTACCTGTATCTATTGCACCACCAATAATTATTAATTTGCCTTTTGGAGTCATTTTAGTCGCTTAAATCCCTACTATATCAAATATATGGGCTATGATTTAATATCTGTCCTTTTTTATTAAAAGAATACGACGAATTAACAATATACACTAAAAAAAGTGATCAAATATTTTATTAAATTTATAGACAAAAAATCAATCTATGGTTTAGTTGGTTTTGGCTACATAATTGCAGTGCCCCCAAAAACCGACCATTCCGGCAAAAACGAAAAAACGAATCATACATGAATATATTAGGCATTCAAGTGCTCAGAGGACCAAATATTTGGTCGATTAAAAGAAAGAAACTTATTCAAATGCGTCTGGACTTGGAAGAACTGGAACAACGACCAACAAACTTGATTGATGGATTTGGTGAGCGCCTTAAAAAAGCTATTCCCAGTTTATATTCTCATCGCTGTTCGAAAGAACATGCTGGTGGATTTTTCGAAAGAGTTAAGGAAGGTACCTGGATGGGCCACGTGATTGAACATATTGCCCTCGAAATACAAACACTTGCTGGCATGGATACTGGTTTTGGTCGTACACGTGAAACCAGAACACCTGGCGTATACAATGTAGTGTTCAGTTATATTGAAGAAAAAGCAGGCAAGTACGCCGCTGAAGCTTCGGTACAAATTGTACGAGATCTAATCAATGGAGACGAATGCAACCTGGAAGAACACATTCAAAAATTGCGCGAACTTCGTGAACTGGAACGCTTAGGCCCGAGTACAGGCTCCATCGTTAATGAAGCCATCGCCAGAGATATTCCCTGGATCAGGTTAAATAAAAGCTCATTGATCCAGTTGGGATACGGTAAAAACCAGGTGCGTTTTAGGGCAACCATGACCGAAAAAACAAATAGCATAGCCGTTGACATTGCCTGTAATAAAGACGAAACGAAAAGACTATTGCAGGATGCAGCTATCCCCGTTGCTGCTGGCGTAACCATTTCGACAGTAGAAGAGCTACAGGGCGCCCTTAAAACCGTAGGCTTTCCGCTCGTATTCAAGCCTTTGGATGGCAACCATGGAAAAGGAGCCTCGATAAATGTTAAAACAGAGGCTGCTGCACTGGAAGCGTTTGAGTATGCTAAACAATATTCAAGAAAAATTATAGTAGAACGTTTTATTACAGGTTACGATTTTAGAGTGCTCGTTATTGACCACAGGATGGTTGCGGCGGCCTTACGCGTTCCTGCCCATGTTAAAGGAAATGGTCAGCTGACCGTAAAGGAATTGATTGATCAGGAAAACACTGATCCACGTCGTGGTTACGGACATGAAAATGTGCTTACAGAGATTGTGGTAGACCGTGATACCGAAGATTTGTTGGATAAGAAAGGCTACACCCTGGATACAGTAGTACCCAATGGAGAAATCCTTTATTTAAAATCAACGGCAAATTTAAGCACAGGTGGTACGTCTATCGATGTGACCGATCTGGTGCACCCTCAAAATGTCTTTATGAGTGAGCGGATTTCCAGAATTATCGGACTGGACATCTGCGGAATTGATATCATGGCCGAAAACCTTACACAACCCCTTACAGACAATGGCGGGGTGGTGCTGGAGGTGAATGCCGCACCAGGGTTCAGGATGCACCTGGCACCAAGCGAAGGCCTACCAAGAAATGTAGCCGAACCGGTAATAGACATGTTATATCCACCAGGAAAATCTGCGAGGATACCTATTATCTCTGTTACTGGAACCAATGGTAAAACAACCACTACACGCTTAATTGCACATATTGTTAAAAGCAATGGTACGCGGGTAGGTTATACCACCTCAGATGGGATATACGTTCAGAACACCCTGCTAATGAAAGGTGATACCACTGGTCCAATTAGTGCTGAATTTATTTTACGTGATCCTACAGTTGAATTTGCCGTATTAGAAACTGCACGCGGAGGAATATTACGGGCAGGTTTAGGTTTTAATAAATGTGACATCGGCATTGTGACAAATATACAAGAAGACCATTTAGGCATTGCGGATATTCATTCACTTGACGACCTGGCCCGTGTAAAAAGCGTTATTGTTGGTGCGGTTAAAAGAACCGGATGGGCGGTGTTGAACGCAAATAGTAGTCATTGTTTGAAAATCGCTAGCGATGCCGATTGCCAGGTAGCCTTATTTAGCACCGATGAAAGTAACCCCGCTATTATTGCACATTGCAAAAAGGGGGGCACTGCTGCCATTTATGAAAATGGTTACATTACTATTAAAAAAGGCGACTGGAAAATCAGGGTCGATAAAGTTACCCATGTTCCTTTAACTTTCGGGGGCACAGTGGAATTCATGATCGAGAATGTGCTCGCAGCAACATTAGCTACTTTCCTATGTGGCTACAAAATTGAGGATATCAGAATGTCACTGCAAACATTCATTCCTTCAGCAGCACTTACTCCGGGTCGCATGAATATCTTTAAGTTCAAGGAATTTCAAATCATGGTAGATTTTGCCCATAACCCTGATGGCTTTAATGGCATTAAGGATTTCCTAAAAACAGTGGAGGCTACTGAACATGTTGGGGTGTTTTCTGGTACAGGTGACAGGCGCGATGAGGACATTAAGGAAACTGCCAGAATTGCGGCCATGATGTTTGATAAAATAATTATTTGCCAGGAAAAATACCTCAGGGGACGTAATCAACAAGAACTGATCGACATCCTTTTAGATGGCATTTATGAAATTAAACCTGATATGGAAGTGATTATTAACAATAATGGCGATGATGCACTGAAGTATATCATGGCTACAGCCAAATCCGGTTCTTTTTACACCATATTAAGTAACACTATTGACAACGCCATAGTTAAGGTAACAGAAAATTTAGATAAGGAATATGGGGTGTAGTTATTTATTGAACTTTCAAAAGTTCAACTAAAACAAGCAAAAAAAAGGTTGTATCATTTTTCACAATGGTACAACCTTTTTTATTTATAATCGGGCTTATGAAGCCTGCATATCTCTTAAGCTTTTTATCTGGTCATGCGACACTCTTAACTCTGCTTTTTGCTCTGCAATCAGCGCTCTAAGGTGTTCCGACAAATCTTCTTCCTCTAATGCTGTTTTGTAAGCTTTCTGTGCCGCATCCTCACCAAATTCACAATTTTCCAACACTGTCTTGCGGTCATGCCCCGTAAATATAGCTTTTACATCCATCCATGTCCGGTAGATTTTACCAGAATTGGTAGTACCGTGATCAACATCAGTACCCAAAGCCTGAACCTCGGTAGCTAACGCTAATTTATGTTTATGACTTTCGCCAATCATTTTTACAAACAGCGCCTTTAAGTCACTATCCGCTGGCTCTAACTCTGCCATTGCTTTTTCGTAACCTGCAATGCGATCATTATTGATTTGTATCAGGTCGTTTAAGATTTCTGCGTTTATTTTGCTATTTCCCATATTGATTTATGTTTGATGTATGGGAATAACAGCTTCATCCTAAAATAGTTTTTAGTTTGAAATATCCCAGGTGTATTTCGTCAATTGCCTGTGAGGGCATAGGATTGACAGACAAACTGTAGTGGTCACGGAAGCCGGCAGGCAGAATGTCCTCAACCTGATATATGTCATCAACGTCGATACCATATTTATCATCGATATGCGCGTTAGCTCCCGTAAAACCAGTGTGTTTAAAAAAAGCAGTTTGTTTAGCTTGTTGTGTAGCAGAGGCGAGATCCGGTGCAACTACCAGTAATTTGTAATGGGGCTCGTCAAATTCACCTGCTTTGTAACCACCCAGGTTTATGAAAAACAACTTATTCTCCATGGGCCCAGAAGTTTTAGGCACCACCGACACTTCATACCCATCAACATGCGTAACTTCCCTCCAGGCATCCAGGTGCATATTATCTTGTGCTTCCGGCCAAAAGGCCTTGGCATGAGGTATAGTTTCCTTTAGAGAACCAGCCAGGGAAAAAAAAACATCATGTTGTTCTGTATGCCTGCCAGTTGGTTTACAGCCCAGCATGATCATGTACAATTTCAACTTATCCATAGATATCGTTGATTATCTTGGCCAATCTGACACCGCCTTTAAGAAGTTGTTCATTCAGTGTCTCCACATGGTCAAAGTTATAGCGATAACTCAATTTATCGTCTGGTTTAGTTGTGGCATAGATGACATTACAAGCTTCATACGATTCGAAAACCATATCCTGTAAAGAAGCAGCCTGCCAGGTTTTAACCTGAGTTTTCGTAGGGTGATTGATCGCTTCTGCGTATTCTGTATAACTAAGACGCTGATAATCCACCAATTCTTCATCCCACACTTTGTGGAGATTAGATCTGGCTCCGAACCAGGTAACGTATACTTTATTTCCGCCAAGATCTTCTTTCCTAGCTGTGTGCATAGGCTGGTGAAGATCGCCAACAAGGTGGATTAATACGCGCATGGCCATTTGCTGCTGTGCAGCAGAACTTTGCTTATCCTTTAATATGTTTACCATGGCATTAATCTGGCCGTAAACATTTGGCACTTTCTCTGTATTCAAAAACTGGTACACCCCCTGTTTATCTAATCCGCCAGGCAGATTAACATAATGCCAGGAGCCCATATAGTTAAAAGAGGTATCTGATTTAATGAAATCAGGCCAGTTGCTAGCCATAGCGAGTGTTTCGGATCCTAGAACATGCTTTACCCCTTTTAGGCCTTTCTTTGTTAAATAAGATTCTGCTACTTCGCCAACTACACGGTGGCCAATCATGCCCCAGGCACTAACTTTAATAGGCATATAGGTAAAAAGAGCAAGCGCTAAACCAATCTTTACTTTATTTTTAACTGTTTTAATGTTCATTCTATAATGGCTTTTGCTCGCATACAATTCTTTCCTTCAACGCTAAATTTATATCACGCTGATCATTGGTACTCTCCATTTGGATAAGATTAGGACTAATGGATTTAACATAAAAACTTTTTACGTAACGCCCGGTATGGAAACATCCGGATACCTTTTGTTTATAATTCGATTTGGTATAATCGCCTTCCATAAAAAGGCTATCGTTACGCACCACATATACCCCTTTAGCATATTCCTTCCACACCCCGTTGTTAAAACAGGAATCGGCATAGTAATTTACTTTAGAATAGGTGGTAAGGTCAACATAAAAAGAATCACAGGTAAACTTAAATTTATGTTGCGTATAACTTAACAGTTTGTCTGCGTTTGCAATGCTGTCCTGATTCCACACGCCCTGAAGGAAGGCCTCTCCTTTTCCTTGTACGTTTGGCAGTCTTTTGCAAGCTGTGATTACACAAACGAATAGCAGCAAAAGGAAGAGGTTTTTTATCATGTTCCTGTTCAAATTATTTTAAACTTCCTACCATTTCTGATGGTTTAACCCACTCATCAAATTGTTCGCTTGTTAACAACCCAAGTTCTACTGCTGCTGTACGAAGTGTTTTGTTTTCTTTATGTGCTTTCTTAGCAATCTTGGCAGCATTTTCATAACCAATATGAGGATTTAATGCAGTAACCAACATTAAAGAATTTTCCAGGTGCTTTTTAATCTCCGGAAGGTTTGGCAAAATACCAGCTGCACAATGGTCATTGAATGACACGCATGCGTCACCAATTAACCTGCCTGATTGTAATACATTAGCAGCAATAACAGGTTTGAATACATTCAGCTCAAAGTGACCATTTGATCCGCCTATACTTACAGCCACATCGTTACCAATCACCTGCGCACAAACCATAGATAATGCCTCAGGCTGTGTTGGATTAACCTTCCCTGGCATAATTGATGAACCTGGTTCGTTATCCGGAATAATGATTTCACCTATACCTGAACGTGGACCAGAACTCAACATTCTTACATCATTAGCAATTTTCATTAAGGAAACTGCCACACGTTTGTAGGCACCAGAAAGCTCAACCATTGCATCATGAGCCGCTAAAGCTTCAAATTTATTTGGTGCAGTAACAAAAGGTAAACCGGTAAGTTCGGCAATCTTTTTTGCTACCAACACATCATATCCTTTTGGTGTATTTAAGCCTGTACCAACTGCAGTGCCACCTAGCGCAACCTCAGCAATCATTTCTAGGGCGTTTTTTACCGCTCTGATCCCATTGCGCAATTGTTGTGCATAACCTGAAAATTCCTGACCTAATGTTAAAGGCGTAGCGTCCATAAAGTGGGTACGTCCTGTTTTAACGATATCAGCAAATTCTTCCGCCTTGGCTTCCAAGGTAGTACATAATTTCTCTATTCCAGGCAGTGTAATTTCAACAGCTTGTTTATAGGCAGCAATGTGCATTGCCGTTGGATAAGTATCATTTGACGATTGCGATTTATTCACGTCATCATTCGGATGAAGCACCTTTTTATTATCGTTAAGGTCGCCACCATTAATCACATGCGCACGGTTGGCAATAACCTCGTTTGCGTTCATGTTACTTTGTGTACCTGAGCCGGTTTGCCAGATTACCAAAGGAAACTGGTCGTCTAAAGTTCCAGAAATCACTTCATCACAAGCTTTTACAATTAACTCTTTTTTATCATTAGCTAAAACACCCAATTCCTGGTTGGCCATTGCAGCAGCCTTTTTCAAATAACCAAAGGCATGAATGATCTCCTTTGGCATGGATGCCTCAGGCCCAATCCTAAAATTATTACGTGATCGTTCAGTTTGTGCGCCCCAATATTTATCAGAAGGCACCTGTACTTCACCCATTGTATCGCGTTCCGTTCTAAAAGCCATAATTTTATAAGTTTTGATGCAAATTTAAGCTTTATCTTCAAACGTGAATGTAAAGAAACCAATAATGTTTAAAACAATTTTACGTTTAAAGGGGTATATTTCTTAATTTTCCACCTTTTAAAAGAACCCGTTTTTATTCATGACCTATCAAAAATTTTTCGTGGTGGCTGCTTTAGCCACTTTTCTATTTACAAGCTGTTCCTCATCCAGTAAAGATACCATTGACCCTACCATTAGAACAGAAAATGACGACAAGACAGATAGTTTATTAATTGTTTACAAACCGGAAAAAGAGGATAAATTTATTGCAGATTTTGTACAGAACCTGCACAAAAAATATGGTTTTAACGGCAATGTGTTAGTAGCTAAGGAAGGGAAAATTATTTACCAGAGGGCCATTGGCTGGGCAAATTACTTACACCGCGACAGCCTTAAAATAAACTCAGAATTTGAACTTGCATCGGTAACAAAACCTTTTACTGGAACCGCTATTATGCAACTGGTAGAAAAAGGGAAATTATCCCTTAAAGACGATGTAAAAAAATTCTATCCTAATTTCCCTTATGAGGGAATCAATATTAAACTGTTGCTTACCCACAGAAGTGGAATGATGAATTATGTGTATTTTACTGATGGTATATGGAAAGATAAGAAGAAACCCATGAGCAATCAGGATGTGATGAGACTGATTGAGGAACACAAACCGCCCCGTTACGCTAAACCAGATACGCGATTCCATTATAATAACTCAAACTATATGGTTCTTGCTGCCATCATCGAAAAAGTAACTGGTAAAACTTATGCAGATTATATGATGGAAAACGTGTTTATACCTGCGGGTATGAAAAATACTCACGTTTATTCTACAACCGTATACCCTAAAATCCCGGTTGATGTAATAGGTCACGACCGTACTTGGAGGTATTCTGTAGTACAGAACTTTTTAGATGGTCCTGTTGGTGATAAAGGAATCTACAGCACCCTGCATGACCTTGTATTATTTGATAACGCCTTACATAAAGGTAGACTACTTAAAAAAGCAAGTCTCGACTCTTCTTATACCGGCCACAACAAACCCATTAATGGCCACTTCAACTATGGTTATGGCTGGCGTTTGTTTGAAGGAGATAAAGGACGCAAGGTCGCCTATCATACGGGTTGGTGGCATGGCTTCAGACACATTTACGTTCGCGACCTGGACAAAAAAATTGTTGTAATTTTCTTGGGCAACCTGACCAATGGGAGCTTGCTGCATCTGGATGATTTATACAAGCATTTAAAGATGCCTATCATTCGTAAAGGAGCATATTCTGGAAGCGGATCAATTCCTGGTAGCGACGAGGATTAACTTTATGATATTTTATCGAAAGAGATCCCCTGGTTCTTCTTTTCTAAAAAACTTTTAAGCAAATGATTTTGAGGAAGCTCCAATAAAGGATCTTCCTCAAAAATGGCTATAATTGTATTTCGTGCTTCCTGCAAGATGATTTGATCCTTGGCAAGGTTTGCCATTTTTAAATCCAGCACACCGCTTTGTTGTGTGCCAGATAAATCACCTGGACCTCTCAATTGTAGGTCAATCTCCGAAATTTCAAAACCATTATTAGTTTTCACCATGGTCTCAAGCCGAAGTTTTCCTTCCCGGGTAAGTTTGTTCCCCGACATCAATATACAGAAAGATTGTTCTGCACCTCGCCCCACACGGCCACGTAACTGGTGCAACTGCGACAAACCGAACCGTTCGGAATTCTCAATTACCATTACTGAGGCATTAGGTACGTTTACCCCCACCTCAATGACTGTTGTGGCCACCATAATCTGTGTTTTCCCTTCAACAAAACGCTGCATTTCGTATTGTTTATCGGAATTGGTCATCTTTCCATGAACCACACTAATCTGGTAATCGGGCAAAGGAAACTGATAACGCATCTGTTCAATCCCTGCTTCCAAATAAAGTAAGTCCAATTTTTCACTTTCTTTTATCAAGGGGTAAACTACATAAACCTGCCGGCCTTTTTTGATCTCCTCCTTCATAAAACCAAACATACGTAACCGTTGCCCTTCATATAAATGATGGGTTTCAATAGGTCGTCGTCCGGCCGGGAGCTCATCGATAACTGACACATCCAGATCGCCATATAAAGTCATAGCCAAAGTACGTGGAATTGGAGTGGCGGTCATTACTAAAATATGCGGGGGAATAACATTCTTGCGCCATAACTTAGCACGCTGTTCTACCCCGAATCGGTGTTGTTCATCAATCACAACAATACCCAGGTTTTTAAACTGGACTTTATCTTCAATCAGGGCATGGGTACCTACCAGTATGTCAATCTCCCCATCCTCAAGTTGCTGATGAAGCACCGTGCGTTGTTTTTTAGTTGTACTTCCTGTAAGAATGGCCACTTTTACGAAATCGTCCTGTATAAGCGCGGCTAGCGATTCGTAATGCTGCCGGGCCAATATCTCTGTAGGAGCCATCATACACGCCTGGCAACCATTATCATTGGCCAAAAGCATACTCATCAAGGCGACAATGGTTTTGCCGCTTCCAACGTCGCCCTGTACAAGCCGATTCATTTGAACACCACGTTGAGTGTCCACCCTAATCTCCTTGATCACCCTTTTCTGAGCATTAGTTAGCTCAAAAGGGAGCATTTCACGGTAAAAGGTATTTACCTTGTCACCCACCTTATCGAAGCGGATGCCTCTATATTTCAGGGATCGCTGTTGTTTAGTATTAAGCAGTTGAAGCTGAATAAAGAATAATTCTTCAAATTTAAGTCGTCGCTCAGCATCCTGTAAAGCCCGGGCCGTGGCAGGGAAATGAATATTCAGAATAGCTTCACGCTTACTTACCAACTTATACTTATCACTAATGTAATTTGGGAGGGTTTCCTTTACTTCGCGGAGATGTTGCTGAATTACCAAGGCCTGGAGTTTCTGGATTCCTTTACTGTCCAGAAAGTGTTTCTTAAGCTTTTCTGTGGAATTATAAATAGGCTGCAACGTTAAGTTACCTGTAATTGTTGTAGGCCTTGGATACGATTCCAATTCGGGATGAGAAATGCTATAGGTGCCATTAAAAACATTAGGTTTACCAAAGGCAATGTATACCTTTCCACGCATTACATTTTCATCTACCCATTTTAGACTTTGAAACCATACCAGCTCTATTGTCCCGGTTTCATCTGTTAATTTTGCAACAATGCGCTTTTTATGCTTTTCACCAATAAGCTGCTTATCAGTAATTCTACCTATAACCTGCACAAGTGGCAGTTCAGGATCCAACTCGTTTATCTTATAAAAACGTGTCCTGTCGATATATCTGAAAGGGTAATAATTTAAGAGGTGGTCATAAGAAAAAATGCCCAACTCCTTTTTCAAGAGCTCGGCACGTTTGGGACCAACACCTTTCAGGTATTCAATAGGGGATGTTAAAATTCCTGTATACAAAATTTATGTTTTTGCTTAATTGACTAGGAAGCCTTGAAAGCAATTGCCGAAATTTCTACGTTAACACCTTTAGGTAAACCTTTTACGGCAACAGTTTCACGCGCTGGAAAATCCGAAGTAAAATAGGAGCCATAAATATCGTTCACATCAGCAAACAAGCTCATGTCAGAAAGAAATATGGTTGTTTTTACAATATGTTCAAAATCGTAACCTGCCGCTACTAACAATGCACTTAAGTTAGC
This sequence comes from Pedobacter sp., assembly GCF_045627485.1. Taxonomy (GTDB): domain Bacteria; phylum Bacteroidota; class Bacteroidia; order Sphingobacteriales; family Sphingobacteriaceae; genus Pedobacter. The sequence continues at coordinate 20,688 of NZ_JAZQNU010000115.1, forward strand.
CATAACCTGTGTAGTTTCCGCCTGGATAGAATCCTGCACTAACTCACCGTTGGCAGGATCTATTGGAACTTGTCCGGAAATATATAGAAATCCATTTGCTAATACAGCTTGACTGTATGGACCGATCGGCGCTGGCGCATCGGCAGTATAGATGATTTGTTTCATCAAAGTTATTTTAAAATAAGTAGGTCAATTAACTTCCAAATAATACCGGCAAGAAATATCAATATAGCCAGCGTATTTATAAAATGCATGGCTTTTAGACTACCGCTAGTGGGTCTGTTGCTGTCTTTTTTTCGAAAGAAGTACATACACAAATGTATAAATAAAAAAAGAGGGCTTCGAATATCGAAGCCCTCTTTTTCAAGTATGTTGTTAAGAAAGATTAGTTTCTTACAGATTCAACACGACGGTTAAGGATACGACCTTCTTCAGTATCGTTAGAAGCGATTGGATCAGCTTCTCCATAACCTTTAGTAGTGATCTGGCTAGAATTAACACCAGAGTTTACTAAATATGTTTTAACAGAATTTGCTCTGTCTTTAGATAACTTCATGTTGTAAGCTGCAGTACCTTCACTTGAAGCATAACCGTTTAAAGTTACTTTACCACCACCGTCACGTAAAATTGAAGACAATTTATCTAAGATAGGGTAAGCCTCAGTATGTAATACTGAACTGTTGAATTCAAATTGAATTGGCTCAAAACCAGTTACGTTACCGCTAAGAGTTGTTGTAGCTACTGGAAGAGGACATCCTGAACCATCAACTGCTGTACCTGCTGGAGTTCCAGGGCATTTGTCAAATTGATCAGCAACACCGTCACCATCAGTATCTTTTTTCAAATCTTCAATAGATCTTTCTACGTTAGTAACACGAGTTTTTAATGCTTCAACTTCTTGACGTAATGAAGGATCTTTCAATTCATCATACATTAAAGCAAGTGGGTTAACCCAGTCTAAGTTCGGTTTGTCGCTTGAACCTAGAGAAAATTCTAAACCTGCATAACCGTAAGAAAATTTATCTTTTGAAGTTGGTTTAGCATAAACACCATCAAAGTTATCGCTATCAATAAAGTGCATAGTGTAACCTAAGTTAAAAGCTACACGGTCAGAAACTTTAAATTTAACACCAGCACCAACTGGGATATAAGCTTCTTTAACATATTCTTTATCTCTTGAATCGCCAGCAATACCTTTCCAGTCAGCAACTGTACCACCTTCTAAAGTAACTTTAGGAGCATAAGCGATTAAACCGTAACCAGCAGAAACGAAAAAGTTAACTGAGTTCTCACGACGTAAAAAGTCAACTGTTGCAACATTAACAACACCTCTTAAATCTGCAGAGTATCCAATTTCAGTTTCGAATTCTCTAACACCGAATTGTGAACCACCTGGAGCATCTTTATTTGTTCCAGAAACTTTTCCACGGAAAATGTTACCTTCTAATCCAAATGCATGTCCTAATTGTTTTTTCAATGATAAGCCGTAACCTAAGTTAACGTCTTGATTAGTGAAATCGTTAGTACCACCGATAACCAAGAATGGAGACATAACACCTGCATTCACACCGATCGACCAAGTTCTGTACTGTCCTCTTCCACCAAATACCTTGGCTGAAGATGTTGTCATAGTAGAATCCTGTGCACTTGCAAGAGTCGTAGCTCCCATTAATGCGACAAAAGAAACTGCTAGACCTCTTTTTAAAGTAGAATAATTCATAATTTTCTTTTTTAAGGTTAAACAAATTTTAAGTGTCTAATTTTTTTTGTGTAGCAAAATTAAACAAATTTTTAAATTCTCAAACTGTTATACAAACACCGTTCCAAACTTATACATTCAGACAAAATACACCATTTGCTAGGCTGAAATATATACAATATAAGATAACATCACGCCTATAATTGTTACAGAAACCCGCTAATTAATTAATATTCAATATTCTAACCACATAATTAATGTTTAAATATTATTTAATACGTATGTCATTATAATTTAAAGTTGTTAATTATAAGCCTAGAGGCAATAACTTAGAAGTATTTATCGCCTCAAATCTTTCAAATATTATATATCTAAATACAACAGTCCTGTTTTTTATACAGATTTACTGCGCATACTAATTCCTCCAGCGGTCAATAAAACGATAAATATTGAAATCGGATTTTCTTATCGCGACTTTTACATCTTCTCTGAGTTTTCCTTTATCTACATCTCGCATCCGATGGTGCTGTATGATCCTAAAGGCCTTTTCAGCTAACAAGTAGGGCCTAAGCTCATTATCATATTCAATTGGGGTCATCAACCAATTACACAAAGCGTCAACGCCAACATCCTTTTCAGCCACTGTCTTAAAAACAGGCAATTCTGTATGCTGTTGCCGAAGCAGTTTTAACAAATTATTTGCAAAAATATCGGCACCGTCCCGATCAGCTTTATTGACCACAAATCCCTGAGCTATTTCCATTAAACCAGACTTAATGTTCTGGATTTCGTCCCCAGACTCAGGAACTAAAACAACAACAGTGCGGTCAGCCAAACCTGCAATTTCCAACTCCGACTGCCCCACCCCGACGGTTTCAACGAGTATAAGGTCAAAATCTGAAGCCCTCATTACATCAACCATTTCTATTGTTTTTGTGGAAATGCCACCCAAAGCGCCCCTTGTTGCTACAGAACGAATAAATACATTAGGGTTATTAAATTGTTGAGCCATTCTAATTCTGTCACCGAGTAAAGCTCCAAAATTGAATGGTGATGTCGGATCTACAGCCAAAATGGCCACTTTTTTATTGCCTTCAACTAATTTTGATGTAATCGAATTTACCAGTGTACTCTTCCCTGCTCCCGGGGGCCCCGTAATTCCAATTACCGGTACTTCAGCACGTATACGTAAAGCGCGTAAAAGATCTGCCGATGGCTTTATTTCATTTTCAACGAGCGTTAATGCCCTTGCCAAAGAAATAAAATCACCTCCTGTAATTCCTTGAATTAATGTTTCTGTAAGCTCCATGCATAATCCCTTTTGTTTACAAATAAATGGAAAATATTTAGATTTGCAGAGACTAAGCTGAAGTGGAATGAGTTATGGATTAAAGCTGAAATCATGCCGATTCCAAGAATCTTATATCAGACCTTCAAAACATCTAAACTGCCATTCCTGACTCGTTGGCACATTGCCAGTTTACGAAAAAAAAATCCGGAATATGCTTATGAGTTTTATGACGATGCCCGCATAGATCACTTTCTAAAAACAGACTTTGATCAGGAGGTGTTCAAATTATATAAAAGAATTAACATTGGTGCTGCAAAAGCCGATTTCTTCAGATATGCAGTATTATATAAGAAAGGGGGAATCTATCTGGATATCGACAGCGCAATTAATGGCAAACTAAACGACTTTATCCTTCCTGACGATGTCGCAATTATTTCAAAAGAAAGGAATGAAGGCCTTTTCGTGCAGTGGGCATTAATATACGAGGCCAACCATCCTTTCCTTGAAAAAACAATAGAACTTGTGCTGGAAAACATCAGGACAAACAAATATAAACACGATGTCCATAAAATGACCGGACCCCAGGTTTATAGCGATGCTATAAATTTATGCCTAAAAGAAAAACCTAACATCTCTTACCGACTATTTGGGACAGACTATCAGGGGCATTTAAAGTTTAAATATCTCTTTAGTAAACTGCTGTATGATAAAGGGGAACATTGGAAGGACAAGCAACTCACTACGCCAGTTCTGCACAGCAAAGAAACAGATCAAAAATAAAAGATATCTTTGGAACCTAAATACCAGATACCTCAATGAAAGTAACCGGCTTCACTTTTATCAGAAATGCAATAATTAATGATTACCCCATCAGTGAGGCTATTCTTTCGGTTTTACCTTTATGCGACGAGTTTATAGTCGCCTTAGGAAACTCTTCAGATGAAACTGAAACCCTAATTCAAAATCTCGCCCCAGGCAAAATTAAAATTATTAATACCGTTTGGGATGACTCATTAAGAGCAGGAGGACAAGTATTTGCGCTGGAAACAAATAAAGCCATTGCCGAGGTCTCTAAAGATAGCGACTGGATGATCTATATCCAGGGAGATGAGGTTATACATGAAAAGTACCATGAACTTATTAAAAGTGAGATGGCCAATAACCTTAAAGATCAAACTATTGAGGGCCTGCTTTTGAAATACAAGCATTTTTATGGTTCTTATGATTATTTCGCTGAATCTCGACGCTGGTATCGACGTGAAATTCGGATACTTAAGAATTTACCAGGCATTCATTCCTATAAAGATGCTCAAGGCTTTAGAATTGATGGCCGAAAACTTCGTGTTAAACTTATTGATGCCTACATATACCATTACGGCTGGGTAAAAACTCCTGCTGCGCTTCAAGGAAAGGTTAGAAATTTCAATCAATTTTATCAAACCGCCAATTGGGTGGAAGAAAATTTCCCCGTTCAGCAGTCTTTTGACCTGCGTAATGCTGATCGACTGGTTAAATTTACCGGAACCCATCCAGCAGTTATTGCACCTAGAATTGCCGCTACAAATTGGAAGTTTGAAGAAGACATCACCAAAATTACCCCTAAAATGAATTTAAGACGTAAGGTGTTACAGAAAATTGAAGATATTACCGGTATCAGGTTATTTGAATACCGTAATTATAAAATAGTCAAATCATCTTCATGAAGAAAAGTCTTTCCGTAATAATCCCTAATTATAATGGTAAACACTTGCTGGAATCCTACCTGCCTTCAGTATTTGAGGCTTTGGAAAATACTGGTGTTAATTATGAACTCATTATTGTTGACGAT
>NZ_JAZQNU010000116.1:0-14797 GCF_045627485.1 Pedobacter sp.
CCCTCTCTATTGTCTTCCTAAGACCGCTTGGCCTCCGACTTTGCGTATACAATGGCCCCTGTTTTCTGATCGACATAGCTCATGATCCCGTTACATGTAGCTCGTACCCTCAAGGTTTGAACACTCGGTGTTGCTGTAGGGAAGAAGAACACTGCGCGACCACTAACATGATTCGGTAAAAGTCTATAATCGCCTGATACCACTTCTGCAGTTGCAGCACCTCGTTCCAAAATACTTAGTGAGCATCCAGTTCTCTCCGTGTTATTTGCAGGCCATGGATTCCAGCTAGTATTACATATTGAAACGTATGAACCCGCCTGAACATTTCTCACCTTCACCTCAACATCAAAGATCGGGGAGAACAACGCTGGCTGGTTGTTCGGCATCGGGTAAGTGACGCTAGGCGTTGGAGTTGAGCTACCCATTTGATAGAAGGTCATGCTATCTACGGTTGCAGTATTGTTTCCCACCACACCCCCGCAAGATGCCAGAGTTGAACTTGGATCACCTGCAAGTGGTGGTGGGACTACCGGCGGTGTTGGGGTTGTTGGTGGTACCGGCACTGTCGGTGGTGTCGGTGGAACTACCGGCTCAGGTGGAACTACCGGCTCAGGTGGTGGTGGCTCAGATACTGGTGGAGCAGGTGGAGTCGGATTTGGTGAACCCGTCTCACTCGCACCACCTGTTCCTGTAGTCGGTGTTTTGCCAGTTGCGGTAATCGCAGTACAGACATCACCAGCAGCCGCAGCAATCGATCTGAACGAAGTCGGCAGGTAGCGAGCAGGTGTGGTAGTTGCAGAATCAGTTTTGGAAGCCGCGCCGTTGTTTAACACGTTTGCAACAACCTTGGTGGTTTTTAGATCCTTATGAGCATCAGCATGGAAGGTGTAAGTCAAAACACAGCCACTCGGACAGGTATCACCTCTAGAGGCTACTTGGGAGCCAGAAACAACCAAATTACCATACCGGCCTTTGGTGGTTTCATTTGAACCCGAGCTTGTGCAGCGACCCTCAGCAATATACTGAGCCACCGCTATGCGTTCACCATCAATCATCTGCATGGCTTCGGCAGCTTGAGATTTCGGGATATATACAAAGTAGGCACCCAGACCAGCAGCACTGACGAAGCCGATAATAGAAATTGCAATCAGCAATTCCAGCATACCGAAGCCGTTTCTTAAGTTGAGTCTCTTATTGTTATTTTTCATTTTGTAGCCTTGTGATATTTACCTCTTGGATTCCATTATTTTAATCAACTACTCAAGAGGCCTTGATGAAAATGTAAATTAACTCAAAAAATTAACTTACATCAGCCCTTTATTTTTGATCCGCGTACTCATCCGAACATAGTAGTTTTTTCTGTTTATCCAGCGCATATTCGGTCGTCATTGCTTCCTTGCCTGCGCCGTACTTGGCGTAATAAGAACAGTCCATGTGCGCAGCAACCCAATTCATATCCTTGAGGTATTTCTGCATAACCCGATTACGACTTTCCGCATGCTTGTCACCGGTAAACCCTGTATCAAACTGATAATCCTCTTGAGCCACCATCACGACATGTCCAGTCTTGATGCTGGTGGTCATACAGGTACCCGTATTGCCGGTTCCATAACAATGAGTGGTATACAGGCCACTGGTATCTTTTGGTGATCCCGAATTCGCCGCCGTCTCAATCACAACAGGTTGGAGCTTATCCAGCTCCCCCTGAGCAACCTGTTGCTTAAAATGGGAAAAGGTAAAGAAAGAGACAAGAGAAATACCAACACTAATCGCCAGAATTATTATTTTTGTTTTTTTAGACATGTTCAATTGCTTGAAGGCCATGAGACTTTCCTTTTTTTATTATTATTTTCAAGAACTGTGCGTAACAATAGCAAAATTAAATTATTTTCAATCCTAAACGTATAAAATTACAAAAATTATCAGTTAGTAAATCTTTATAATTGTACTTTAGATATTTTAATGTTATATATTAATAAAATTATTATACGGGTTTTTAGAAAGATGAAGACTTTAAGAAATCTTGCAGAAGTAAAGCTGTTTAACAGCCAGAACAGCAATCTAAACAATCTTATTAAATTCGACCCAGAAGTTAGATACAGCTCACAGACAGATCGCGCCATCATAATCGAAGGCGAAAAATACTTTATTGAGAGTCTGGTGAATGTGGATGCGATTTTAGGCTATGTCAAACTGCAGAAAGGTCTGCATCTGGTCGTAAGCACACTGGTTGCTGATAAGCCGGTGGTTAAATTCATCCTGATCAAAAACAAGGTTATCAGCCACCAAAGCAAAACTTTTGGCGATTTTGGTAAAAATATCTATAATCTTATTGTTGAGTATGCGGATCTTAAACCAGCCCTTGATTTGATGTTTGGCGGAAAATATAACGCCATGGCTGCAGGTTAAAATGCCAGAACAAGTTGTCATTATTATCAATACTCAGACGCTTACACCCAAAAAAGGGCTTGGCCTAGAGGCTGCCTTGAGAGCTTACGCTATTGAAAGAGTATTGGAACAAAACAAACTCTTGGACGAAGGCGGTTTTATTATCAAAATAGCCCATCAGTGCGAAAGAGCGCCAAGTGAAGAAAGTTGGCGCGGTTTAGGAAAAAGAAAAAAACCAAGGATTAAATAGGATATGTCCAAACAAATTTACAGGGTATCAGTCTGGTCTCATATCTCAGACGATAATGCCGAAATTATGTTGATTTCAAGCGATCAAAACGCCGCCCTAAATCAACTCTATGATTTTCTAAGGGGAGAACCCACCTTAAGTGACAATGCTGACATCAAAATTATTCTGCTGGATGAGCAAGCTGACCCTGACCAAGAACGTAAATACGCAATGGGTGCCATCTATGATGAAATCATTTTACTGAAGGATGAACCCAATAAACGCCGCCCCGACTCAGAACTGTCCGCCGATCCAGTTATTAAGATCGCCATGTCAGAACTCAGTAAAGGTGTTCCGCAGTGGGTGATCGAGAATCTGGATCTGGCCTACACGAAATAATAAAAACCGTAAAGCTGATGTAAAAATTCAATTAATAATGAAAATAAAAATACCATGAAAAAATAAGTGGTATTTTTTTATTTAAAAAATAAAAATCACACAAATAATCCAAAAAAAATAAAAATAATGATATTTTAAATCTTGTGTAATTTTTTAGATGTTCTTCTGGGGAGTCGCAGGAATGGAACTGGATTGGAAGCAGATTATTTTCATCATGCTGGTCGGTCTTTTTTTTATCGTATCTTTTATAACCCTTAAGGGCACCATAGAAAGAGACATGCAAAAACAGAAGGAGGAATATGAGAAAAAAGCCATGGAACAAAAGCACAAAAAGGACTCGGAGGAAGATGAGGACTTTTCACTAGATCCCTAAATCCATACACGCATGCTGCCTAAGTGTCTTTAATAATAAAGAATCGTCAAAACTGTAATTTGCAATTTTCTTAACCCTGTTTTCTGAATGATATAATTAAGTATCAGATAAAAAAAAGAAGCCAAGAAATGAATAGTTTGAGCACCTTTGAAAACTGTAAGAATCCACTAAAAAGCTACATTCAGCATGTTAGTCGAAATTTAGTTACCCCCGAGAATATTCAAGTGGAATCATCCCAAAATGGGTTCAAGATTTTATTACCCAATGGACAGTGTTATCTGGAAGTCACCCAACAAGGAATATCAGTAACACGTAAAAATTTTGATTTTGAAAAATTCTCCCAATACAGAATTGAAAGTATCATCGATGCCAAATTACTGACCGGTATTTTAAGTGGTGTTTGCCATGAATACGGATGCTCATTCATGGAAGCAAATAACACCGTTTACCTCACCTTTCGCCTATTTGACCAACTTAAAAGTAATTACTCCTGATAAAAATGAAACAGCAGTGCGATCTACAAACTAAAGACTGGATCGGAACCAGCGACCAAGATGAAAAAAATAATATCCGCAGCATTATTGCCAGAGAAAAACTGGAATCCAGATTATCCCTCCAAAAAATAGTTCGCAATTTAAGCAAAATAGAACAGCAATTAGAATTGGACTTAAATCACAAAGATTGACTTTTTATCAACGTATGCTGCTTTAAAAGAACCTTTAATAAAGGTGAATTCCAAAAATATTCAATTTATTTATAGCGCCGTTGAAATGATATAATTGATATATGAATTAACAAGGAATAAATAAAATGAAAACCAATAAATTCTATATTTTTCGTCATATAAACTGCCCATTCTACACATTAAGAGTTCATACCGAAGCAGACGGTAAAACCTGCGATACCTATGTTAAAAATCTAGCATCAACTAAGGCTGAATCAATCAAATTAGCTCGATTATATGTAAAGTCTTATAATGCTATTGCGGGAGATTTATTTAAGGTCGAATTTATCTCATCTACAAATATATTATTATATGATAACCCTATTGAGGAATTATTAAAACCATATCAAAAAGATCAATTGACTTTGATTAGTTCAGGTTGTATTCCTTTTGGAGCTTTACAGGATTCATTGATAATAGACGCTCCAAGTGATTACTTAATTTGGTGTTGTGAAAACGCTCCCCTAAATCCAAATAATATTTTATTAAAAAACCTTGCTAGTGCAGCGTTAGCTGTATTAATTGAGCGAGGGGAAATTAAAAGTAATATTGATTTAGAAAAATACAGCCGCACAAAAAAGGAAAATAGAATCGAAAAAGAGAAAAGCTCCAAGTATTATGGAATGCTAAAACAGCGCCTTGAATTAACAGCTTCAATTGTGGTTTCTCAAAGCAAATTCGATGAGGTTTATCAGACTCGCAAATATTTTTATAAAATGCTGAGTGATGATAATATTATTATCTATTCAGGTACTACACCTTTAGGTGAAACAGGGGATAGCGTTAAATTAAAAGCAACAATTAAAAAACACGATCTATATAGAGGGTGTAAGACTACTCATATATCTTGTCCAAAGCTTATAAATGTATAAAATAAACCAAATTAAGATCGCCTATAAGCGGTCTTTTTTTGCATTTTTAATAGCTATCCAAACCATTAGCAAAGTATTCTGCTTGATTTTCTATAAACGCATACTGCTTTTAAAAGCCTTTAATATTTCCCATTCAAAAAAAATAGCATCATGACCAAAATTTACGTCACTTTCCCACCACAACCACATCGCTCAGATAAAATGAAATACCAAAAAAAATCCCCATCACCATCAGATCGCGAAACCCGCAAAAAAAATGCTCAAAAAATAGGCAATAAATCATCATGTCTACCGTTACAAATTTTAAATCTAGGCATTTTTGCGCATTACACATTTGTTTTAGCTCCTGTTACACGTTTTTTTATGTTGCATTACACATTGTGTTTTAGTATTTTAGCGGGGTGTTACACATTGTGCTTTAATGGTGTTACCCGTTTTTCTTTGTTGTGTTACCCATTTTTCTTTGTTGTGTTACCGGTTTCTGTAATTATTTTATAATAAAATTTACCCAAAGCTTTAAGATTTTAATTCAATATTTTTTTATATTTGTACCGTTAAGAACCAATTATTAGTATAATTTTTTATTTATAATGGTTATTGGCATGGGTGTCTTTATATTATCAGGATTTATTAAATGTTTGATAGATTAAAAATGACAGGGGTATTTGCACCGGAACTCAGACGTTGTTCTTCGGGCTATTTTTCTCTGGTTTTTTTAATATTGACGGTTTCTTTATTATTTTATTTTCAGGTTTTCTGGTTGGGTGAAAATCATATATCTTTTCTGAATATTGTTTATCTACCCAATGACATTAGGTGGTATCTAGATTTTATAGAAACCAAGTTTTTTTTAATCATATATGTAATTCAGGCTATAGCCTTTTTTATTCACGCAAAATTATTTAAAAATGATATTAAAAATAGGATGGGATATGCCCTAGTTTTGAACTTGGCAAATATACTTATAATATCTATTGCCTGTTTTACTACGCCCAATATAAATATTTTTTTACGTGATGATGTTATCGTCGAGAAGGCAATTAATAGTGATTATACAGAGGCTATTAATTTAACGAATAAGAAATATGAATCTGAACTAGATCGAAATTATATTATTTCTCAGTTTAGATATATGAAAGGAAATGACCCTGTAGTTAATGAAAGTATAATAAACGCTCGGACACATATTCATAATAATACCGAAGAATATGTTAAAGCGAATAAATATCGCCTATCTACTCTTTCTTCTGTTTCCCAGAAGTCACACATAAACGGTTATGACAGTGTTGGTTTAAGGCAAATATTTGAAGCAATCACTTTTTTGCTTATAATCTGTGTTGTAATGTATTCCAATTATATTTACCTCCAAATAGAGAGGGGTGAGCTACCTAAAAAGCCTTAATACCCAATTAAGGAAAAATTCAGCACCCCTTGCAATTTAACAGAATCAAGTATATTTTATTATTCATGGCATTAATGTATTTTTACTAAAATATCAATACTGCCTTGTTGTGACTTTATTTGATGATAAAAAACCACCTGTATAAGGTGGTTTTTAATGGGTGCCAATTTTATATTATATCTATTTGCCCCTTGGTTTTGATTGCAATTCTTAGTAGCTTATCCATATATTCTCGCTTGTCTACAATGGGTGAGGCTTCCGTATCGTTAGACAGGTTAACATCAGTAATATCCTTGATAACATCAAAGCCGATCTCATCAAAAAGCATATCCGCTTCTTCTAGCACATCACTACTAACAACCTTGGTAGCTAAATAGCGTTCACCTAGACTTCTTAATCTCGATGTCAGATCACCAAACTCATTATTTATTTCATTTGCATGAGAGGGCACGAATGGAAGCAGACCGTAGTTTGTGCGTGTTTCCAGTAATTGAATATCATGCTGTTTTAATCTTTCCTCACATTCATTGGCATAATTAAGCAACTTGAAGATATTAATTGGCTCAATGCCATTATTATCCAGAGCGGATTTTACATCGAGATCTACAGTATGCTCCTTACTGACCGGATCAGCATTTTGAGTGATAGTCTCATGCAACCTTGAATTAAATTGAGGGCTTTGGCGAACTGCGGCACCGATATTAAGTCTAAGGGATTGCTCTGATTGCTCGCTATCCTGCTCTTGATAATCTGGATGTATGCTCGGTGAGGATTGTTGGGTTTTTGCGGAATCAAGGGTGGTAAATTCCTGCTCATCCAATATCGCATCATCCAGCCTTGTTTTAAGGAAAGCCCTTAAACACATTATTGGATCTTCGGAATAAAACACATCCGTCTTAAGCTCTTTTAGTTGCTTATAAGGTTCGCTTGAATGCAGAAAGTTACTTTCACCAATAATATTGCGCTTGTGGTTGTCTTTTAGAATATTGGCAACTACTTCAATGCGGTCATTTGGTGACTTAAGCCTCTCAACAGGAATAGAGAAATTTGGGCATAAATCATTCATGCGCAGGTATTTTAAAGGCGGGCCTGCTACATAAAATGATTTGATCCGAATGGCTTTAACGCCAGCACTGGCACCACCGCCTTCTTTCTTGGAAATAAGCAAAGTAAATTCGCCATTTTCCTGACCAGCCAAATCATTATATGGAAGGACTCGTTCTTTTTGGATTTGGGTGTTTGTGGCTGGGGTGTAGCTGTTGTGAAAATCGCCGACTTTTAGTTCTGCGCTAGAAGATCTTGCCTGATATTCCTCACCAGTGACACCGTTCACCTTGTTCATGGTATCGCCATTCTCACCGGTCACGATACGACCAATAGCCTTGATGTTTGAGTTACCCCAGATGGCTTCAGCTTCGTGCTCGTTGCCGCGCTTAATATCCGAGAAATCTTGGGCGGCAAAACTGATGGAAAAACTGAGACTTCGGCCTTGCGCAGGCATAACGGATACGCCGCTTATTATTATATATCCGAATTCATCGAAAATTAACTTAAATGCGTTAGGGGAATTTGTTGGCCGTGAATCCAGAATCTCCCTTACCAAGCCTTCGATGCGGTTTCCAAGGGAACCCGCCATCATTTGCTTTACACTACCTATACACAGTTTTCCTAAAAGCTTTAAGGAATCGGGTGAGCGTTCAAGTGCGGGTAAGGGGATAGTTAGAATTCTTCGGTTTAAAACGCAGTCAAAAATATCGATATCACCTTGGCGTACCCCAAAGATATGACCATAGTCATAGGTCAGGTTGTTGATCGCCTTGGTAAGCTGCATCACGATGAAACCATGCTGCTCAATCGTCTTCTGTTCTTGCTTTTTGCGAGCTTTTGGTGAAATGTTATAGCCCGGCAATGTTGTCAAATACATGGACAGGGCAGAGGCTACAGAGCCAAAAAATTCACCATATTTCCCATCATGCTCGAACACTAATTCTTCTAGCGCTGACAGCTCCAAATACTGCGTATAGGTCTGAGGGGATAACTGTATAACGCCCTGATCCCTTAAGTAGGTCAGGACTCTGGTTAGTGCTGCGATGAAGCTCATCGCTCGGCCTTTCCACATGTCACTACCACCGCCGGAGTCATCTAGCAGGTTATTCAGCAGCTCGATCAGCATACCGTCAGAGGTATTACTCATCATATTAAACGTATTGGTGATCTTATCGGGTTGTGCTCTGGCTAGGTTACGGCCAGAGGTGATGAAGTTAATAGTCAATACGTCATCATCACGCGCAAATCGTCTTGCCAGACGGTTCACATCTCGCTGTAATGCAGGATCACCCTTGGCATCTACATAGATTAATCCTGAGTTTTGAACCAACTGGTTGCCCACTCCGCCTAACAAAAACTCGGTTTTGCCTGAACCGGTGGTACCCAAGCAGGTCAAATGGGTACGGTCATCGGAGTTGGTCGAGTAAACAGGAAGATTTGTTTCTCGACATACACCATAGTAGGTGGCACCTTCACCATACAGGGCCTGTGGATTGTATTTCCTGACATCGCCCTTGTTGAGTGAATTTAATAATTCAAGATTTTTGGAAGCATCAAACAGCTTGGCATGTTTGGGAACACGCCAAGGGAAATCATGAAGTCTTTTTTCAGGAGTTGCGTAGATATTGCGCAAAAGGCAGGACATACCCAATGCAAGTTCGCCACCAAAAGGAAGAAATGACAGGATTGCTACCGCAGAGGTATTGATAGCGACCAGATAAGACCCACCATCAGTTGAAAGCAGCGCTTGATGAATCTTGGTGTCTAAACGCCGAACATCCCTTCTCGTTTCATACGGCCTGTATGTAGCTTGCGATCCTTTAGGTTTGTACATAGCTTAACACTCCGCCTGATTGCTTGCGCTGGACTTCTTGGCTTCCAAAAAGGGCATGCCCATATAGCCCTTTTCAGAAGGGCAATCACAAGAGGGGCGGTATATTTCCAGCATCCCCCATGCTGATGTCAGCTTGTCAAAAAGCATCACTTTTAGGTCACTGGCTCTAGTCATAAATAACTTACCGGTGCGCTTTTTTTGCAGAAGCAAGTATTGCTTCTTTGTTATCCATTAATTCTTTCGCCATAATCCTTGCCATGGAGTCCAGATCTTCTGGGGCAATGGCTGCATCATTTCGGGATTTCCTTAATGCCTCTTTTCGCGAATTCATGACTTTGCGAGCACCAAAAGGGTAAACAATAGCCAATAGCTTTAATGCGGCTGGGCGATCACCCAGCATATCGTATAGCGTAGATCTGAGTAGACGGTCATCAGCATCGGTGGTGAGCGACCATAAGCGCTGCGGGCCAATGGTGAGTGTGAGCAGTGAGACGTAAGCACTTTTTTTGGATACAGTTCTTGACAGGTAAGTCAAACCACCGGCATTGAGCGAGACAAAGTTGGAAAGGTAATACTCCTCAATTGGCCGCAATGAAATAGTGTTGCGCAGATAGGCCCTACTATCGTCCGTACCTCTGTCAGCGATCACGAACTGCGTAGCAAGCTGCGGGATAACTAGCCCGAAGTCCTCCATCATTTGAGAAGCAAATTTCAGTTCCATATTCCATTTACGAGACTCCCTGCAGTCACGCTCAAGTTCCGCAAAAAGCGAAAGGTCTTTTTTGGCGTTATGCAGCTCATCAATGGCAATGATCTTTTTATCTTCTAAAATTTCGGTAATGTAATTTCTGTAATATTCCTGATAACGCAAAGGAAAAAGAGCAACATCATCCTCCTCGAATGCAAGTTTTTTCTTTGCAAATATTCGGGCAATCTGGAAGAACAAGGAAGACTGTTTCGGGTTGGAGCCAATTACATCCTGCAAATCCAGCGAAACCACACGCGCTGTATCGATGTTGAATTTGGTGTAGGTACTAAAAACGGGATACATGGCAATCGCCTCTGTAACACCACGCCTGAATAACTGGATAATCGATTCGCCACCTTCTACACGCGCCTCATCATAGCGAGACTTAAGTTCATGATTGGAACTAACCACCGCAATCATGTCGCTAATTATCGGCATGGCATATCTGTGACACAGATCCCTTGCGCGATAAGCCTGCAAGTCATGACACTGGTCTTCCAGAGCGTAATATGACCGGTTATATGCATTAATCCCCAATTCATCCAGCAGCCCATCAAGCTCTAAATCCACATAGCGCTCATACATATTAGGCTTACCCTTTTCCGAACCTTCGCGCTTGGATGCAAAGGTGAATTCAACCACCTGAGTCAAGAAGTTACTTAAGCCTTTTTCTGGCTTGCCCATTGATTCAATTGGGGTGATAAGGGTACTCAGGAATGCCACAATCTGCGCAGTTTCATTTGGAGTAGGCTGCATACGCCCCACCGCACAATCCAAAGGGTTGATCGCAAATCGTGCATCATTTTTTAAGCGCTTATACACTGCCTGATGACGTTCTTCTGGCGGTAATCGATCCTGCAACAATTCAATACTGCCACGACTTGAGATCCCCACATCAATCATAAAAATCAGGGGGAGACGTTTCAAACCGGCAACCAGACAGGCTTCAATAACGTCATTATTCATGGCAACCGATTTGCCAGTCCCCGGTCTCCCTAAATAAATTTTGATCCAAGTGTTTAATTCTGGTGAGAAACTTTCCTGACGCATCAGCTTGCCGTCAACTGAACGGTGCATGATGGTACCCATTGTGAATGGGCTTGCTTGCCTTCCCCAAGGAAACAGATACAAGGCGTTGTATAAAGGCGCAATATATTTGGGTGCGTGATGTTTATGGGTCAGGCCATGCAGGTTGGAGGTATACCCCAAAATCGGATCACCACCTTTTTCACTTACTTGACAGCCACCCCAAGCCTCAATCGTTCTCCATAGCTTTGAGCGACGAATCTGGATCTCATCAATACCATAAGCATTGTTTTCCGCCCAAGTCATTGCAGACATCGACATACCTACAAGGCAGCCGCCATCATCGCGATACTGTGTCAGCGCATCCAGAGCACCTTTGATATTCGCATTTTCGGCAGAAAATACGGCCAAAATGGAAGCCAGCGTTTTTTTAACTGCAACACCAGCAAAACCATCTCCACTTAACATGAAGGAGAAGCAGTAAGGTAGTGAACGCTCAACCCCATTGGGTAGAACCGTAGAGGCATTATTCAAATTGATAAACAGATCATTGAATGTCACATCGCTTTGAGGCGGGGATGCAATTAGTAATGGGCAGTAGATCCGGTTTTGAGTTAGAACAGAGCCTAATGGATAGGTGCCAGCACTGGCCCGATCCACACCACTAATGGTAGTTCGCATAATCTGCTCAGGGAGAGGCAACCAGAGATGATGACTTGCATCATTAAGGTATTTATTTTGCTTCCAACGAGCCAAGATCTTTCTTCTGTTTTGCTTGCTGGGTATTTGCGGCACCCACTCTGTGCTTGTATTCTGCGAATCCACGGCCTTTTTAATAGAACGTAAAGCCTCGTCCAGTTCTAATTTAAAAGCCTGAGCAGAGAATCTGTCGTCTCCCAACGCCGTCATCACTGCCTCAACATAGGTTTCATGGCGTGATTTCAAGAATGAATTGGCGAGCAGGATATTTTGACCATCTGCAAAAGAAGGGATAGGGTACTGCTTATAAAGAATACCTTTACGCTTGGCCTCTAGAGCCACTTCTGACTCATCCAGAAGCGAAGGATGCGAAATCAAAACAATATAGTTGGTCTCGTCATAAACGAAGTTTGAATAAACATCGACTGCCTCATCGATCAAGGAGTCCATATCTAATTTTAGCGTAGCTGCCGTGTTTTTTTGGATCTCCGCAATTTTGAACAGATCGCTACATGGAGTCAGGTCTCTCCTGAAAACCATACCGAATTGATAACCCGATTTGGCGAGGTAGACACTTAGAGTTTTGGTCAGTCTTACAATGAAGTCGTCAAAAGTTTCTGGACTGATAATAGAGCGGGTGCCATCGTAGGCAATAATGGTCATTAGGGCACCATTATTTAATACGATATTGTAGTTACCATCAGTGGTTTCAATATCGCAATAATCAGTAACACTAACCTTGAGGGAAGACAAAACATTTAAAAGGATAACTTCCAACTTATTTAATAATGTCGGTTTATTCGTAGGCATTTATAAAAATCCGAGTCGCCAAATTATTTTTATTCTTCGTTTATTTTACAAATAAACATTTTTTTGGATTCGGATATGTGGAAAATGCGGAAAAAATCAGCCTATTATTTTCGTTAGGAGCTTTTGTAGTGCTTCAAAATCGCGAGAAATAATAAGATCATCTATAGTCGCTTGATGCTTGCCCAGCGAGACATCCATGAGTCTAAATAAAACTGTATAAAAAATATTCTCACCCAAAAGTTGCGATAGGTGAAAGCGCTCCGTGTATTCAACACTTTTTTGAATATTGACCGGCAAAGAGCCATCACTTTGAAAAGCGATGCGGTCTACCAAATTTGGGTAGCTAATGAAAAAACCGTAGTCTAGAATGTTGAGCAAAATATCTCTAAAGCCCAGACTTTGATTCTTATAAATAGGGTGTTGAGGAATACTTAATCTAAAAAAAAGATTGCCGGTCGCATCAACTAGGTTCTTCTGGCGGTTAAATCTAATAAACAAGGAAACCAGCAATGGCTTTAACGCCAAATAAATAGAAAACCTAAGCTGCTGGTCGATTAGATGAGATTGCAGATTATCCATCATGATGTTGTTCTGGGCATCATTATTTAATAATCGATACGACAAGATCGAGTGAGCCATAAGGCGATATTTTTTCTGAAAGGAAACACTTAATACGTCAAGATTATTTTCAATCCTGTCCATTACAATACGCTTGCAAGCGATAGGGATCTCCTCAAGGGTAATTACTTCAATTAAATCTGCATGAAATTGGGTGAGGTAGCCATAGACGGAATCCATCAACACACAGGATCTATCCAAATCCAGATTTAATAGACCTAAAAAATTTAACAAGTTTCGATCACGGCTATAGCTGATCTTATTTTTTAACTTAAGCTGACATACCCTTATCACGCAGCTTTCACCGCCACCTGCATCAAGAGTAGGCACCTTGACCATATTGAGTAAAAAATTATAGATCTGGGAGGAGGCAATGGTTAGATAGATGTCTTCACTCAAACTAACCTCGCCCATAGAATCAACAGCTTTGTTAATTGTAGAGGTCAAAGCCTTGTTGTCAAAACTACAAAAATCAAGCTTATCGAGCTGTGCAATTCCATGCGGTTTTTTCTCGAAGACCCGATCTTGCTGTGAAGTATCTAAATCGGCACTTTTCTTGAGCACAAAGCAATTGTCGCTTAACAGGGTCTTATCAAGTGTCATTAGTTACCACCAAAACCCCAATTTTCGACTTTAAAATAATCCAAGGTCTTGTAATAGGCGATTTGCTCCTCGGTGAAGATCTCATGCTTATACACAAGGTACATATACTTGGGGTCAAATTCCTTGTAGTCGGAGTAATTAATCTTGTTCAGTGCCATCGCTAACTCGAAAATAGAAAACGATGTCCTGTCATCATTAAAGCTCTGCTCAAAATCCGCCTCATACTGTTTTTTGTACTGCGCCATGGCCTCCCGTACCGGTGCAATAAATTTGTTCCTAATGTCATCATCGTTAGCATTAGAATCAGCACGTTTAATTTCGCTCAGGCCAATAAATGCGTCATATTGATCCAGAGCATCCTTCTGCGGCTTGGTCGGCTTGAGATTGTTAATATTGCTCAAAGCTAGTTCAATTAAGGAGTAATTTGCCGCATTTCCGTTAAGCGGATTATTGAGTTTGACAGTATGCAGATGGTGTTTCCAGCTCTTTTCTTTTTCAGTATCTGGGATCATAAAAGCATGCAGAGGCCTAGAAAAGCTAAAGGTCAATTCGGTCAACATGGCACCCAACTTTCCGTTTATGCCTAATAATCCGGCATAGGCGGGATCATCCTTCATCACAATAGCAATTCGCTGAATATGGTTTAATTCGGTCTGGGTGAGATGATCAATATTCGCAACCCCCAACTCGGCATGATCATAAATACTGAGCCACAACAAATGATGCTGCCTATGACAAAGTGTACAGGCACAGACCAGATTGCTTTTGGCGTTATTGAAATGATTGCCATCCAGATGATGAATTTCGCTGAATTTTAAATCCCTGAAATGACAGAAATAACAATGCCAATCAGCTTCCTTTTTGACTTGCGCATGCAGTTGATTCAGCGCGTTGACTTGATTAATGCGTAGGTCATACTCAGCCGATTCTTTTAAATACTGATCGTATTGTTTCTGATAACTGGATGCTCGGGTGAAAAAATGTTTTTTTGGTGGGATGGGGGCTTCAACATCTTCAAGTCGGAG
>NZ_JAZQNU010000117.1:0-16332 GCF_045627485.1 Pedobacter sp.
TTTTAAAAAGACGGATTTAGTGCTTTATATTTGTGGCAAAGCTCATTACATGCCAAGAATCATTTATCTATATATCTTACTCAGTGCCGTCACCTTATTTTATAGCTGCAGGGAAAAAGATACCCCAGCCAAAAAAGCCAAAGCTGTTCCTACAAAACGAATGGATTTCAGTGCCATAAAAGGCATTACCTACCACGAAGTGAAAAGGAGGTTCTCTAACGGCCTTTCCTTTGATTCCCTGGGGTTCCAGCAAGAACCTAGCTGGATCATTAAGTTTGAATCTAATGATACCATAGCGGCTTATAGTCCGCAAAAAAATAGAATGCAGCGCTTTTACCTGCATTATGACCACGGAGATGTCTACAATTTCGCGAAAGAATGGTTCCGCATCAAAAGCTTTAACAAAGACAGCATCAATATGCAGCGCCTGTATGTTAATAATAAAGAAATTGCCAAAGATATTCGCTCCGATGTAAACCTCACTTTTTATTCGGAGGACTATATCAAAAATACCTTAAAAACAACGGCTGCCGAATTACAGAAACCCAGTGCCAGGGATACCGCTTTTATCAAAAGCCTCTCGGAAACTGCCAACCGTTACCCTACTGATGAAAACAAGGTATTCGCAGGGCGACAGCCGGCCCAGTTAATTCCAAAGAGCAAACTTATCACGGTAGAAAAAATTAGCTCTGTAGATGTCCTGAATGGAAAAACAGAAGCTTATGATTACCTCTACCCTAAATACCGGATAGAAATTAAAAAAGCGTACAAAGATTTTGGCTATACTTTTACGGTGTTTGTAGACGAAAAGGGGAAACTCAGCCTCGGCACATTTACCGGCGCGATACCCGAATTTCGTGATGTGCGTAAAAAAGTGCTGGAAGGAATAATAGACGTTTACCTGCAAAATTTATTAATTGTTAAGCCGGGTACCACCCTGGGCATACCCCATGCAAGCCTCATAACTGTTACTGTAAAGGGCACCAAGGAACCCTAATAAAGGGCTGATGTTCACCAATTTATCAAAAAAAGTAGCATGTGTAGTAATTCTCGAAATATTTACTATCTTGCACACTTAATTATTAATACATATTACAATGCAAGAAGGAACAGTAAAATTTTTTAATGTAACAAAAGGTTTCGGATTCATTATCCCAGCAAATGGCGATAGCGAAATTTTTGTACATTCAACAGGCCTTATCGACGAAATTCGTGAAAACGATAAAGTTGAGTACGACGTAGAAAGCGGAAAAAAAGGGTTGAATGCGGTTAATGTGAAAGTAATCTAGATTATTATTACCATAATCCGAAAAAGCTTCCTGATGAATATCAGGAAGCTTTTTTTATGGTTTAATATGGCTTATTTCTGCTTTTTTAACACGTCAAACAGCAGCTCTGGCTCATCAGTGGTAATGTAATCGGCTTTGTTGTCAATCAGCCATTGCATATCTGCAGTTTCATTAACCGTCCATGCATTAAGCGTTAAGCCTAATTTTTTAGTCTCGTTAAACCAATCGCCCTTTTTGTAAGTGGTGTAATGATAATCAATACCGGAAAAACCATCCTGTTTCACTTTTTCTGCAGCTACATCCCCTCTCAGGTAAGCTACAATGGCTTTAGGGTCTTGTTCCAACACACGTTGCAAGCAAGCATAATCGAAACTTATGTACTCAACCCATGCCTGTGCCTTAAATTTTTTCACCATCGCTACTGCAGCATCGGCTATTTCCTTCATTTTCTGGGGATCCTTAACTGGCTTAATCTCCAGGATCAGTTTCGTGTTTCGCTGTTTCACCCCCTCTTTCAGGTAACTTTCTAGTGTAGGTATCAGCTCGCCATTTGGTAAAGGATGTTTTTTCAATTCAGCATAGGTAGTGTTTGCTATGATCATACCCTGAAAATCATCATCGTGGGTAACCACCAGTACGCCATCAGCACTTTGGTGAACATCGAATTCAGCGCCGTAACATTTTAGTCGTACGGCTTCTTTTAAAGCTGCAATAGAATTTTGGGGTAGATTTTTTGTTTTCCAGGCGCCACGGTGTGCAATAACTGGATTCTTGCTAATTTTTAATTGTTGTGCTTTCACATTAATGGACAGTAGTAACACTGAACAACATAGTAGTAAGGTAGATTTCATTTGTATAGATTTGAGCTGTTAAAATACTGCTTTTAATTTAATTACTAAATTTGTAGCATTATTTCTACAGCCCATGAGCAAAATTGCTATACAATTTTTTACTGAAGACCTGGTTTACACGCTAAAAAACAAGACTAAAATCAGAACATGGTTACTGCAAACCATTTCTGCTGAAGGTTATGAACTTGCCGAATTAAATTTCATTTTATGCTCTGATGAATACCTGCTGGGCATAAACCAACAATACCTGAATCATGATACTTATACCGATGTAATTACCTTCGACAATTCGGACGAGGAAAAAACCATTGTAGGTGATATCTTCATCAGCCTGGAACGTATACAGGAAAACGCGAAGAATTTTAAAAGCAACGTTTATGACGAATTATGTCGCGTGATGGTACATGGAACCCTGCACCTGTTGGGATATAAAGATAAAACCAAGGCCGAAAAGGCCTTAATGACGCAGAAAGAAGACCACTACCTGGCGCTTCGTTAACTACTTTTATTTTCGAATTAATGGTGGCCGCCAGCAATGACGGTGGCCATTGGCTATGACCAGCGGCCATCAGCCATGTGAGTTGCTTGTCGCCATTGTCTCACCCTCTCCAGGGCGTTCAGTCGGCTGTAGCCGAACAGAGGGCGACGCAAGGGCGAAGAGAGGGCGAAGCAACCCCCTAGAGACCCCCACGAAATCCGGAAAAAATATCCATTTTTTACGATCATCAAATCGTAACCTCTCTTCTTTGCTGCGCTTTCTTAACCCTAATTCTTCCATTTTGCAACATGCTTTCGTAAATATTTGAGTTCTGGACGAAAACAGGCTTTTTTGCGATACCCTGGCATCGGGATACAAAAAAATTATTGCTTACTTTTGTAATAATTTCTTAACTGACAAACCGTTAAAAGTATAATTTGAGCACACTAATTGCAGCTGAAGGCCTGGGTCATGCCTATCATGATGAATGGCTATTTAAAAACCTTACCCTTGGTATCCAAACCGGACAACGCGTAGCGCTTGTTGGTATAAACGGAGCCGGGAAGAGCACCTTATTGAAACTTCTTGCCGAAAGGTTTAATCCCCTTGAAGGCAAAATTGTAAAAAATAAATCTGTAAAGATTGGGTTTCTTGATCAGGAACCGAGTTTCCCTGATGGCTATAGCATCAGTGATTTTATTTTCTCGCTGGAAAATAAACAACAACAGCTGATCAAGGAATATGAGGAACTGATTGAGGATCCAAACCCTGATGAGAAAACATTAAACCGTTTATACGAAGAATTAAGCGAGCATAATGCCTGGGAATATGAGCATGAAATCAAAACGATTTTAAGCCGCATGGGCATTAACCACCTGCAGCAAAAAATTGACACGCTATCTGGTGGCCAGAAAAAACGTTTGGCGCTGGCTAAATTGTTAATTGAAGATCCAGAGATTTATGTGCTGGATGAGCCGACCAACCACCTGGATATTGACACCATTGAATGGCTGGAAAAGTTGTTGACTTCGGGAAACAAGACCATCCTACTGGTTACACACGACAGGTACTTTTTAGACAATGTATGTAACACAATTGTCGAGTTAGACCGTGGCAAGATTTATAATTACAGTGGAAACTATGCTTTCTTCCTGGAAAAGAAATCGGAACGTGAAGCTTCAGATGAAGCTACATTTCAGAAAAACAAAAACCTTTTAAAGAAGGAACTGGAATGGATGCGCAGAATGCCTCAGGCACGTGGAACTAAATCGCAGAGCAGAATTAACGCTTATTACGATTTAGACGAAAAAACTAAACAAAGATCTGACAACCAAACAGTTACTCTAAAAATGAAGATGGCCCGTCAGGGAAACAAAATTTTAGAGCTAGATCATGTTGGTCAAAGTTTTGGTGATAAAAAAATTATCAATGATTTCAGTTACACCTTTAAACGAGGTGACCGTATTGGTTTAGCAGGAAAAAATGGTACAGGTAAATCTACTTTTCTGAACCTGATTACTGGCATTCTCCAACCTGAAAAAGGCACGGTGAGCACCGGTGAAACTACCATTTATGGTTATTACAAACAAGGTGGTTTAGCATTCAATGGAAAAGAACGCGTGATCGATATTGTAAAATCAGATGCCGAATATATTAAGATGGCAGACGGTTCTACGATTTCTGCATCGCAACTGCTGACCCTATTTTTATTTCCGCCCAAGAAGCAACATGGGATGGTAGAGAAATTAAGTGGTGGTGAAAAAAAACGTTTACACCTGATGAAGGTGTTAATGATGAACCCTAATTTCCTGATCCTGGATGAACCTACGAACGACCTTGATATTGATACGCTAAATGTGTTGGAGGAATTTCTGGAGAATTTCCCGGGTGTTTTAATGTTGGTTTCTCACGATAGGTATTTGCTTGACAAAATGAGTGAGCAGTTATTTATTATGGAAGGTGATGGCAATGTGAATATTTACAATGGTAACTATTCTGAATACCGTTTAAGCTTAGAAGCTGAAAAAGAAAAGGGATCTAAAGCTGGTAAAACAACTGAAGCACCTAAATCTGCTGAGGCTACATCAGCCCCTAAAAAATTAACTTATAAAGAACAAAAGGAACTGGATGATTCTGAAGCGCGCATTGGTGAACTTGAAGCCTTAGTGGAAACGCTAGCCAACTCCCTACTTGCTATCGACAGCAATGATTATAAAAAGATGCAGGAGATAAACCAGGAGATAGAAAAGCACCAGGCCGAGCTTGATCGTGTTACAGAAAGATGGCTGGAACTATCAGAGAAAGTTAGTTAATACACGTCTTCATTTAAGGCGATATGCAGGCTTTTAAGATCATGACGAGCCTGTTGAAGATTAAAAAAAGTAAACGTTCCACGTGAAACCTATTGCGGCCTGAAGGCTAAAACTAACGCAAGGTTTCACGTGGAACATAAAAAATAAATACCATGTTTAAAGAATATGATGTCATTGTTGTAGGTGCCGGACATGCGGGCTGTGAAGCTGCCGCTGCTGCCGCCAACTTAGGGTCGAGTGTACTCTTGGTAACGATGAACATGGAAACCATTGCGCAAATGAGCTGCAACCCTGCCATGGGTGGTGTGGCGAAAGGACAGATTGTACGGGAGATTGATGCCATGGGTGGCTACTCAGGAATCATTGCCGATAAGACAACGCTTCAGTTCAGAATGCTGAACTTATCAAAAGGTCCTGCCATGTGGAGCCCCCGTGCTCAAAACGACCGGAAGCGGTTTGCAGAAGAATGGCGCCTGGCATTGGAGCGTACGCCAAATGTAGATTTCTGGCAAGAAATGGTGAGTAGCCTATTGATTAAAAACAATACCGTGGTTGGCGTAAAAACTTCACTTGGTATTGAGATCAAAGGAAAGTCAGTGGTGCTTACCAATGGTACCTTCCTGAATGGTTTAATCCATATTGGAGAAAAGAAATTTGGTGGCGGCCGTACCGGAGAAAAAGCAGCAACTGGATTAACCGAACAATTAATAGCCTTAGGATTTGAAGCCGGCCGCATGAAGACAGGTACCCCTCCCCGCGTGGATGGACGTTCCTTAAATTACAGCCTGATGGAAGAACAATGGGGCGATGAAAATCCCGGCCGTTTTTCTTATACGAATGTAGAACGCCCGACACAACAACGCTGCTGCTGGATTACCTATACCAACGGTGATGTACACGAAACTTTAAAAGAAGGATTCGAAAAGTCGCCGATGTTTACAGGCCGAATTAAAGGTTTGGGTCCACGCTACTGTCCTTCTATAGAAGATAAAATAAACCGTTTTGCCGAGCGTGAAAGGCACCAGATATTTGTAGAACCGGAAGGAATGCATACTTGCGAAATCTATGTAAATGGATTTTCCACTTCCTTACCAGAAGACGTACAGTATAAAGCACTCATTCAAATTCCTGGTTTTGAAAATGCCAGAATGTTCCGTCCGGGTTATGCGATTGAATACGATTATTTCCCGCCTACGCAATTAACATTGACGTTGGAAACGAAGAGAATACAGAATTTGTTCTTTGCGGGACAAATTAATGGAACTACAGGCTATGAAGAAGCTGCAAGTCAGGGCTTTATTGCTGGTATTAACGCACACCAGAAGGTTCATGACAAACATGAGCTAATTATGAAGCGTTCTGAATCGTATATTGGGGTATTAATAGACGACCTGGTGACCAAGGGTACGGAAGAACCTTATCGCATGTTTACGTCCAGGGCCGAACACCGGTTATTGCTTCGTCAGGATAACGCCGACATCCGCCTCTCCCCTATTGGGCATGAGCTTGGATTAATAAATGATGAGCGTATGGAAATCGTAAATCAAAAAGTTGCCAATGCCGATGCTATTGTAGCCTTTACTAAAAAAGAAGGAATTGATAGTGCTGCGGCAAATGACTTATTGGATTCTTTAGGCACAAGTGCCCTTACCCAAAACGTAAAACTCTTTAGCGTATTGAGTCGCCCGCAGGTAGGTATTCAAGACTTGAGGAAAGTGAGTCAGAAGTTGGATGAGCTGTTAAACCAGTTTGATCAGAATACAGTAGAGCAAGCAGAGATTAAAATCAAATACGAAAGTTACTTCCAGAAAGAACAGGAGATCGTGAACAAAATGCAGAAGATGGAAGACAAGGATATTAATCCGGACTTCGATTATTCTACGTTAATTTCTCTTTCGAAGGAAGCGCGCGAAAAATTATTGAAGATCAAGCCAAGAACGTTGGGTCAGGCATCACGAATTTCGGGTGTATCTCCATCAGATATATCAGTTTTAATGGTACATATCAGTAAATAAAAGCTATACCATTGATAATCAATGGTATAGCTTATTTTAAAGCGCCTTTAAATACGACTTATTTTAAAGCGTTTTAAGCCACTTTTAGAATTTGGCATACATAAGTTACCTTACGAAGGAAAAATCAATTATAAAGCATTAAAATGGCTAAACAAGGCATAGCGCAGATCATCCCCATTTTTTTATCAGTGATATTAGGAATTTCTTCCTTTATCGGCTGTGGGACCCCTGGACAACTGGTTGGCGGACCGAGAGACAGCATTGCGCCAAAGGTTATTAAAATGACTCCGCCCGATTTTACGACAAACTTCAAGGGCGACAAAATTGAAATCCAATTTGATGAATATTTTAAGATTCAAAATGAAGCAAAGGAATTTTCGGTCTCCCCGGAGTTTGAAAGACAGCCTACTTTAAAGGTAAAAAAGAAGGTGCTCGAAATTTCCTTTCAAGACACTTTGGAAAAGAATACGACCTATACCCTAAATTTTGGAAAATCAATATCCGATATTAATGAAGGGAACTACATTAAAAATTTCACCTATGTTTTTTCTACTGGTCCGGAACTGGACTCTTTAAGCATCAGTGGTCAGGTAACTAACGCACTCACCGGCGCTCCGGAAATTGAAGCAGTAGTGATGATTTTTCCTGTAGCCAGAGATACACTTTGGGGTAATAAAAAAGCATCTATATATACGACAACTGATAGCAGTGGAAATTACCAGCTCAAAAATTTAAGAGCCGGTACCTACAAAATATATGCGCTGCAGGAAAAAAACAGTGATAAAATCTATCAGCAACCCACCGATGAAGTAGCCTTTTTGAAAGATACCATAGATCTTGAAGGGGATAGAAAAAACGTAAACCTGAAGATATTTAAAGAAGATGCGACGGTATTCAGGGTAACCGACCGGAAGCTAAATGCAGATGGAAGCATTTTTATAGCGGTAAACCAGAAGTTAAAAAAACCGTCCATCCGGATAATTGAACCGCCAGGATTAGACGAAAACAAACTCGTTAAATTCAACGCCACTAATGACAGCCTCAAATTATGGTTAAAGGATCTGAGTTTCGATTCAACCAAGGTAGCTATCTATGATGAGGGAAAAGCATTAGATACCATTAAATTTACGCGTGGTAAACGGGAGACTTACACCAGAAATCTTAACGCAAATGATAACCTGGAGGGCAACCTGCTTAACCCCAACAAAGCATTGAAGCTGACCTTTAATTTTCCGATTGAACAGGTAGACCCAAGTAAAATTGTGCTGACCGAAGATTCTGTGGTTAAGAGCGGATTGATCGTTGAAAAAGATACCAGCGACTTCCTCTCCTACCTGGTACGTTACCCATGGATTGCTAAAAGGACCTATGAACTAAAATTTGGAGCGGGTGCATTTACCGCCATATTTAATACTAAAAACAAAGAATTTATACGATCATTTGAACTTGCAAATAAGGATAATTATGGCACCTTACAACTGAAAGTATTGATCACCGACCCAAAAAATCAATACATCTTACAGGTAATTGATGAAAATGATGGTGTGATCAGCAGCAGTACTTTTCAAAAAGACACGACTTTGGTGTTTAATAATTATCGAGCAGGAAAGTATTTTGTAAGGGTTATATATGATACCAATAACAATGGCAAATGGGATACCGGAAGTGTTGCTGAAGGCCGTCAACCTGAAAAGGTATATAATGAGCCCAAGGAATTGAGTATAAAAGCAAATTGGGATAGAAATGAAACCATCACTATCCCTAAAGAACCTGCTACCTAAACCAATCAGAATACATGATATAATTATCAGGAAGTTTATTTAGTAAAGCCCGTTGCTGTTCAGTAATGGGCTTTAATTTTTTAGCAGGCGTACCGCCGTAAATGAAGCCGCTTTCGCAAATGGTATTCTCCAGCACCACGGAGCCCGCAGCAATAATGCAATATTCTTCAACCACTGCATGGTCCATCACAATGGCACCCATACCTATTAAAACGTGGTCCTGAACCACACAGCCATGTACAATGGCATTATGTCCTATAGATACCCTGTTTCCAATGGTAGTGGAGGCTTTAAGGTAGGTAGCGTGGATTACGGCACCATCCTGGATATTGGTATCATTACCAATGGTAATGGCGTTTACATCGCCTCTAATGACTGCATTAAACCATACAGAACAATTGTTCCCCATGGTTACCTCCCCCACTATCGTCGCATTCGGAGCAATAAAACAATTTCCTCCCCAATCGGGAGTTTTCCCTTTAACCGGTAGTATGACCGCCATAATAATATGATTATTTTAAATTAAACTATTGTATCTGTTAATGTATCCGCATGTTTGGGATAATCTGTAGTATAATGCAGGCCACGACTTTCTTTTCTGGCCATGGCTGATTTAATAACGGTATAAGAGACCTGAATGACATTACGTAGTTCGCAAAGTTTTACCGAGACCTTATTAGCTTTGTAAAACTCTTCGGTCTCTTCATATAATAAATATAGCCTGCGCATGGCACGGTCCAAACGGAAATCCGACCGTACGATACCTACATAATCACTCATTAATTTTTGCATTTCCCGAAGGTTATGCGTCACTAAAATATCTTCATTAGTTTGTGTAACCCCATGCTCATTCCACTCAGGAATGTTATCAGGGATGACCACATTTTTAAATTTTTCAACGGCATCGAGGTATATCCGGTGAGCAAAAACAGGAGCCTCCAGCAGCGAATTTGAAGCCAGTCTGTTGGCACCATGCAAACCCGTTGCCGAACATTCACCAACAGCATATAAGTTATTTATAGTAGACCTCCCGTACTCATCAACCAGGATGCCGCCACACATATAATGAGCTGCCGGCGTGACCGGAATAAAGTCTTTTGTCATGTCGATTCCGATGGATAAACACTTCGCATAAATATTTGGAAAATGCGCCAAAATGTCACTTTTATCACGATGCGTAATATCAAGGTAAACGAACTCCTCCCCAGATTTTTTCATCTCCGCATCGATGGCGCGGGCCACAATATCACGGGGAGCAAGGGATCCGCGTTCATCATATTCATACATAAATTCCTCGCCGTTTTTGCGGCGGAGTACACCCCCGAAACCACGGACAGCTTCCGAAATCAGAAAAGATGGATACTCTCCAGGATGGTAAAGTGCTGTAGGATGGAACTGAATAAACTCCATATTCCTTAATTTTCCTTTCGCACGGTACACCATCGCCATGCCGTCGCCTGTGGCAATAACTGGGTTTGTGGTGCTGGAATAGATGTGTCCGGCGCCTCCTGAGGCCATGATAGTCACATTAGCTAATATCTTTTCCACATCGTTACGCTCTGTATTAAAGGCATATACACCAAAACAGTTAATAACTTTTGTTCTTTTGTCAACAAACTCCCCAAGGTGATGTTGGGTGATTAGCTCTAAACAGAAGTAGTGTGTTAATATCTCTATGTTCGGATTGGCATGAATCTGACGCAGTAAAACGCTCTCAATTTCGTAACCTGTGATGTCCTTATAGTGCAGTACCCGATGTTCGGAATGACCACCTTCTTTAGCTAAATCATATACACCTTTTATATCTTTATCGAACTGTATACCATAATCGATAATTTCTTGTATACGCTGTGGCCCCTCAGTAACAACTATTTCCACTATTTTAGGATCACATAAACCGTCGCCGGCAATTAAAGTATCATGAATATGTTTTCCAAAAGAGTCGCCTTCATTCACCACAACGGCCACGCCGCCCTGGGCATATTTGGTATTGGATTCGTCTTCGTTAGACTTTGTGATGATTAAAACTTTTCCGTGCTGCGCAGCTTTCAAAGCAAAGCTTAAACCTGCAATACCCGAGCCTATGACTAAAAAATCGACCTTTCTCATTAATTTATGCTAAATCTAGTACTTTGTTAACAAGTACTGTTTATATGTTAGTTTCTTGTCTATATTAATAGAACAAATTTTTATGAATGTTTAAAGCTAACGTAAAAAGGGATTTCGACACAATATTTTCAGTTATTTTTGAGCAACTTTGTAAGGGTTATTAACTTTTTACCACCACAGAAAGAATACACATTAAAGTATGGATAACTATTTAGCAGGAAACAGATGTGATTGTTAATCAGTCCATTTTCAGAAAAAAAAATCATTTTAATTGTTAATAACTATAGAAAAACTCAATTCTTAGCATAAAAAAAATGTATTTATTAACATTACTAACACACTAATAAACAATAGAAACTCTACTTATATTAAATAATTATTAATTATTGAAGCGTTGAAAATGGATACCTTAGAGGAAATAAAAAGTAAAGGATTTGTAGAGGAACACATCGACCCGACTCTCGACCTATTTGAGGAAATTGAAAAATTAAAAAAGGAAAAAAATGCGATCATTCTTGCCCATTACTACCAAGAGCCTGATATTCAGGATATAGCAGATTATATTGGCGATAGTCTTGGTTTATCGCAGGAAGCTGCTAGAACAGACGCAAAAGTGATAGTCTTTGCTGGTGTGCACTTTATGGCCGAAACCGCTAAGATTTTGTCGCCGGAGAAAACGGTTTTACTGCCGGATTTGAAAGCAGGCTGCTCTTTAGCCGACAGCTGTCCGCCCCACCTGTTCAAACAATTCAAGGCGAAATATCCAGACCACCTGGTGATCACCTACGTGAATTGCACAGCCGAATTGAAGGCGATGAGTGACATTGTTTGTACCTCAACCAACGCTGTTCAGATTGTAGAAAGTCTGCCAAAAGGGCAGAAAATTATATTTGGTCCGGATAAGAATCTTGGTGCCTGGGTAGCAAAAAAAACAGGCCGTGATTTGGTGTTGTGGAACGGCGCCTGTATGGTTCATGAGATCTTTTCGCGGGAAAAAATTACCCGTTTGAAAGAGCGTCATCCGCAGGCAAAATTCATTGCTCACCCGGAGTGTGAAGAGGCGGTTTTACAGATGGCGGATTACATTGGTTCGACTACCGGCTTGTTAAAATATGCAACGACAAATGAGGCGCAGGAATTTATTGTGGCTACGGAAAGCGGCATTATCCACCAGATGGAAAAAGCCAATCCATTAAAGACCTTTATTCCTGCTCCACCTAATAACAATTGTGCTTGTAACGATTGTCCGTACATGAAGAGAAACACGCTTGAAAAATTATACCTGTGTTTAAAAAATGGATTACCAGAGGTAACAGTTCCGGTAAATATTATTACTGAAGCCCGTAAACCGATTGCGCGCATGCTGGAAATTTCGGCTCGTTTAGGTCTATAAAACGCGATATTAATTGATTTGAATTTTAATAAACGATAATGTTTGAAAATAAAGAACGTACAGATTTAGCACTGCTTGGAGAGTTTGGACTGATAAAACACCTGACCTCCGCTTTTAAGATTAATCATGAAAGCAGTGTGAAGGGGATTGGTGATGATGCTGCTGTACTCAATTTTGAGAATAAACAAGTATTGGTATCCACGGATCTTTTGCTGGAAGGTATACATTTTGACCTTGCCTATGTGCCTTTAATGCATTTGGGATATAAAGCTGTGCAGGTAAACCTGAGTGATATTTATGCAATGAATGGCATGGCGACACAAATTACGGTGTCGATTGGTTTATCCAGTAAATTCCCGTTAGAGGCGGTTGAGGAGTTGTATAAAGGAATAGAGCTTGCCTGTAATAAATTTAATATTGATTTAATTGGCGGTGATACTTCAACCAGCAAACAGGGCCTGATCATTAGCGTAACTAGCATAGGATATGCAGAAAAGGACGACGTAGTTTACCGAAATGGTGCAAAAGAAGGCGATTTATTATGTGTTTCCGGTGACTTAGGTGGTGCTTATGTGGGTTTACAAATTCTAGAAAGAGAAAAACTGATTTTCCTGGAAAACCCTAATATACAGCCTGATCTGGAAGGGAAAGATTATATCATTGAGCGCCAGCTGAAACCTGAAGGTCGTAAAGATATTGTGAGTTTGTTAAGTCAGCTTGAGATTAAACCCACATCAATGATTGATGTATCAGATGGTTTAGCTTCAGAAATTATTCATATCTGCACGCAAAGTGAAGTAGGCTGCACTATTTATGAAGACAAATTGCCTATTGACCCGATGACCTATGAAACAGCCAGGGAATTAGGCCTGGACCCTACTGTTTGTGCGTTGAATGGAGGCGAGGATTATGAGTTACTGTTCACGATTAAACAAGCTGATTACGACAAATTGAAGCATGATGTAGATGTTACCGTGATAGGCCATATGACAGATAAAGCCTCTGGCGCAAAAATGATATCAAAATCAAACGTTGTTCATGAGTTGAAAGCACAAGGTTGGAACGCTTTTAAACTATAATTATTCTTCATCAAAAAGAGCTGGGTCTAAAAACTTGCGGTCAATCTGCTTATTGGTTTTTGCACCCAGCTTTTTTATTTTCTCTGAGGTGTTAGACAGATTTCCGGCCCCTGTAGCGAGTTTGTTCATGGCTTTGTCGTAAGCCTCCTGACTCTGCCTGATATTGCGACCTATGCTCTCCATATCGCTTAGAAAGCCAACAAACTTATCATACATGCTTCCGCTTAAGCGTGCAATCTCTAAAACATTTCTGTTTTGACGTTCCTGTTTCCATAAGCTGGCAATTGTACGCAGCGTGGCCAATAAGGTGGAAGGGCTCACAATTACTACTTTTCGATCCCAGGCATAATTAAACAAATCTGCATCATGTTGCACCGCCAGGGCAAAGGAAGATTCAATCGGAATAAATAAAAGAACAAAATCAGGAGAATTGATCTGGTATAGGTCATGGTAGTTTTTACCAGAAAGACCCTGAATGTGTGCTTTGATGCTCAGGATATGATTTTTGATCCCTACCTCACGTTCTTCATCCGTTTCGGCACCCACAAGGCGTTCGTATGCTACCAGAGATACCTTAGCGTCTACAACCAGGTGCTTATGGTCAGGAAGGTCAATAATCACATCGGGCTGTAAACGGACTCCATCTGCAGCGGTATAGGAAGTCTGGGTCCGGTATTCCTGGTCTTTAACCAGTCCGGAACGTTCCAGCACCCGCTCCAGGATGACCTCGCCCCAGTTGCCCTGTTTTTTACTGTCGCCTTTAAGCGCTTTGGTAAGGTTACCTGCTTCTTCCTGGATTTGTTTACTTTGCAGCATAAGTTGAGAAATCACCCCCTGCAGCGTATGGCGATCGTCTGATTCTGATTTATATACCTTGTCTACCTTTTCTTCAAAGGCTTTGATGTTTTCTTTGAGCGGATGGAGAATATTATTGATGTTTAATTGGTTTTGAGCTGTGAATTTTATACTCTTTTCTTCAAGCAGTTTATTGGCAATATGTTCGAACTCCAGTCTGGATTTCTGTTGCATGGTATTGATAAAATGAGTCTGTTCAATTTGTTTATCAATTTGTGCACGTAAATTCTCTTCAGCTTTGATGAGTTTACTTCTTTCTGTTAAAAATTGAGCGCGCAGGTCTATCAATTCGTCCTCAATTTTAGACTTTTCCTCTTTCAGCCAGTTTAAAGCCTTTTGATGTTCCTGTTCTTTCATTTCCAAAAGATTGGACATTGGGGAAACCGCTTGTTTTCTGAAAAATAAAACAAGTAATACCGCTACAATGACAATTAAAAGAAGGATAACGATTAATTCCATTTACTAATATTTTTATCAAAAATGATGATAATAAAGTTAAATAACAAATTATTTAGTAATATAGAATGGGTTTATGATCTTATCACCATATGTAGTTTAAATATTTGTTTAATCGTTTGAGTTTAACATTGTTCGGGCAAGATAATTTTGTATAATATTTTGTGATTAAATGTATTGGGGAACACTTTTTGTTTATCTGTCCATGAAAAACATACCTTTTAATCATGGAAACGTACTTGATAGCGATGATCATCATGTTAATAGTGAGCATGGTGGTCCAGTGGAGTTTTAGGAACAAGTTTTCCAAGTATGCCGAAATGCAATTAAGTTCCGGATTATCTGGAAAGGAAGTAGCTGAAAAAATGCTCGCAGATTATGGGATTTATGACGTGGCTATTATGACCTCAGAGGGTCAATTATCTGATCATTATAACCCGCAGAAAAAAACAGTTAATTTAAGTACAGATGTCTACCATGGGCGAAGTGTGGCTGCAGCTGCTGTAGCTGCGCACGAGTGTGGCCATGCGGTACAACATTCGAGGTCTTACCATTGGTTACAGTTAAGAACAAATATGGTTCCTGTGGTGAGTATTTCCTCTAACCTTTTACAATGGGTGTTGATATTAGGGTTGTTATTAATCAGTTTTACCGGTAATGCCTTTATTTTAACATTAGGTGTGATAGGATTGTTACTGGTTACATTATTCAGCTTAGTTACGCTTCCGGTAGAGTTTGACGCCAGTAAAAGGGCTATATTATGGTTGCGCACCAATAGTGAAGTGATGTATACCAAAGAGGAAAACAGACAGGCTCATGATGCCCTATGGTGGGCAGCCATGACGTATTTTATAGCTTCGCTAGGTGCTTTGGCCAATTTAATTTACTATACCTCGATGTTATTTGGACGGGGAAGATAGCCTAGTTAAGTTTATAAGGAACAATCAACTCGAATTCTGGGATATCTACCGTGAATTCTGAATCAACAATCACCCTTGACATGTAATAATGCCCTTTCATGCTGCCTATTTCTGATCCAAGCTGGCACCCGGAAACATAAGCATAGCTGGTTCCAGGTTCAATGATGGGTTGAATTCCAATTACACCTTCTCCTTCAACTATCCGGTTGTCACCACTCGAATCAAAAATAAACCATTTACGTCTATTTAACTGTATCGTATATTCCGAAAGGTTTTCAATTTCAATGCGGTAGCAACAATGCCGGTTTCGCCGATTACTCGGTGATCGCGGAGATGGACGAGAGTACCTTCGACCGAACCCTCGAGCACTACCTGAAGGTGCCGTTCCTCTTGTCGCAGGCCGTGATCCCTCGTATGCGGGAAGCCGGGGCCGGCTGGATCGTCAATATCGGATCCTCCACCGCATTGCGGCCCATCCGCCCGTTCCGTGAGTACAACAAGACCTCCGGGGATGTCATCTACGCGTCGGCAAAGGCAGCGCTGCATCGGTTCACGGAAGGACTGGCCGCGGAAGTCGTCGACGACAACATCGCCGTCAACGTGGTCGGGCCGTCCACGGCGATCATGACGCCGGGAGCTGCAGCACTCTTGCCGGAGGGCTACGAAACCGAACCGCCCGAATATCTCGCGCAGACGGTTCTGGAAATGTGCACGTTGCCGGCGGTCGAGCGCACCGGCCGGATCGCGTTCAGCTTGCACTTCCCGTGGTCCCAGCAGGTTCCGGTGATGAGTCT
>NZ_JAZQNU010000118.1:0-3186 GCF_045627485.1 Pedobacter sp.
GTTTAATCACCGCAACAAGCGGCCCTTTTCAGAAACACGTTCTGAAAAGTACGGTGTGGACCGAGATCATGATGGAGTGGAAGTCACTTGGATTGATCCGGCTGATGGCTGGGTGGAATCAATCATCCGGTTACCGGATGAATTCATTACCAATCCGAAAAAGCTGGAATTAAGCGGTGTGACCAACAAATATCAGGCGCATTTCTTGGCACATCGTGCCTGGAATAAAATCCAGTATCAGCGCGAGATGGTGAAATTTACTGCCTATGGTGAAGCTGATTTAGTTTCTTTAAATGACCGGATCGCTGTAGTTGATGATGTGGTGCCCACACTTACTTCAAGTGGTGATATTACTTACTGGAATGGGCGAAATATCTCCATTTCACAGCCTGTTAAGTTGGAATCAAATAAGAGCTATACGATTCATCTGCAGCACTTAAATCGTAGTGTAGAAACCATGAGAGTGACTCAAGGTTTAGATAAATTTAAGTTGATCTTAGAAAGATTACCGATATTGCCATTGGTAGTAAAAAGTGAGTATGACGAATATGCCAAATACTCCATCACACTTTCAACTGAAAAGGATTCAGAGGCTTTTCTGATTACCGAGAAATCTCATTCAGGCCCATTTGAAAGTGA
Source organism: Pedobacter sp. (assembly GCF_045627485.1). GTDB lineage: Bacteria > Bacteroidota > Bacteroidia > Sphingobacteriales > Sphingobacteriaceae > Pedobacter. Next base: position 640 of record NZ_JAZQNU010000118.1, read on the forward strand.
AGTTACTGCCATTAATTATGATGCTCGGTACTACGCTAACGATAAAGACCGAATCAAAAACCTTATTTAGATTTAACAGCCACCTTCGGGTGGTTTTTTAATGCCGGAGAAAAACATGGCTGATATGGTGACAAAGCAAGAGCTTGAAGCTGCAAAAATCGACGTGAAACATGCAGGGGAAGCAGTAAATGAAAAAAAGGTAATTAATCCACGATATGGCCAACCCTTTAATTCTTTTCCACTTGAGCTAGAGAATCTAGCTAAAGCCATCAAGATAGCATTAGCTGCAGGGGCGGGTTCTGCAGGGTGGACAGCTGATTTAGTGGTTGATAGTAGCGGAAAGAACTTACAACAGGTAAATGACGAACTAGGTTTTCCTATTAAGGTTTTGAATAAATCAACTAGTCGCAACCTTTATGATCACATTAAAGATGTTGTGAATGTAAAAGACTATGGTGCGATTGGCGATGGAGAATTACACACAGTACAAGAATGGATAGATTCTGGTAAATTTTCTAGCTTAGCTGCAGTACAGGCAACCTTCCCTCATGTGACAGCAACAACGGATTCAATTGATTGGGCTGCGATGCAGCTATGCGTTAAAATGCGTAAAAATATTTATGCTCCAGGTGACACTGGACCGTATGTATTCGGGCCAAATACCGTACACACCCCTCATAGCGGAAGTCCTAACCGCATGGATACCGGCGCTTACATATATGGCGACAGAGGTAAAACTGTTTTTACTCGAAATGAGGTGGGTGAGGTTTCGACACGGATACTAAAATCAGACGGCACTTTAGATATTGCTGCAAGTGATGACATAAACAACAACGAAGCTGTTTTTTCATTGCATGGAAGCTATTATAAATTCTCAGACATTGCTATCCATCACTCAAAAGTAGGTATCTTTATGGGTCAGGACATGACCCAAGTAGAGAAATCCGCTTGCTATAAAAATATTATCCGTGATGTTGAGTTCCGCAGATGCTCACAACCTATCATCATGAGCTCTGCTTATGGAAATCACTATAACGACATTTCCAATATTCATTTTATTGAGTGTCAAATTGATGTTGAAATGCGTAACGGTAAGCATGATGTTGTAACCATTGCGAACAACAACCGTAACTATTTCACAAACATTCGTTCAAATCGATCGATTGTAGGTCTTTGGTGTACGTCTGGTGATACAAACCGAATTACATCTTGGGATGGGGAGGGGTGTGGAGCAAAACCAACGAACAACCCTTACCCTATGCCTGTCGGATTGCCGAAGCTGGCCGATGGCGTTACGCAGATCACAAACGGCGTTCATATCTTTGATGGTAATGGCCAGCTGAATAAGGTCCTGAACTGTCAGATGGAAGCGTGTGATATTGAGCTGTATAACAATCACTATCGAAATAGCTTTGTGAACAACGGCTATCATGAGGCTGTTGCGAACGGTACTCAGGTCTATAACCTGCAGGAGCCTGGATTATTTATTTCGCACAATACGTTCTTTACGCCGATCTTCTGCCACCTATTGAACCTAAATTCTAATGCGTTCCCGAACGTGACTGAGCTTGGTCTTTATGTTCGTGGAAACTCATTCAAAAACAACACTGGTATCGAAAAGTTAAAAGCAACCCCTATATCCAAAAACTACTCAGAACGTCGGGTTTTTGATTTAGGTGCAGCAGCAGCTGGATCAACTAAAACCATTACGATCTGGCGTGATGTAGATCCATCGTCTAGCGCAAACATCAAGGTCAAGGTCAGCGCACTATCTGCGGCAAGCAATCTATCGTTTGCTAACGAAATGGCCGTCAGTGCATACCGGTCAAACACAAGATCGCTAACACGCTATTTTATGCAAGAACTGTATAAGCTAAGAGCGACTGGCCAAGGTACAGGAGACTCCACGGGTGTAATTGTTCCGACAATTGCGAACGGCGGAAGTTCTACACGTGAGCTCATTCTCACTCTTACAATGCCAGCCTATGCGATGGACAGCGTTTTTGTAGAAGTAGAATTAAGTGTTTGTGCTACGTAATTCTTAAATCATTTATCACCCAACAAACCACAACTAACCCTGACCTTTAATTAGGTCAGGGTTTTTTATTACCAAAATTTAGGGGGCGGCATGTCCGATCAAAAATCAGCAGTAATGGAAATGGCAGCAACCGTTTCATCCGCTGCATCAAAAACAACATATGCGGGGGCTGCTTCTGGTTTTTTGGCATACCTTGCATCAATCGATGTTCTTGCCTGGCTGGGTATTGCTATTGCACTGGGTGGCTTTGCAGTGAACTGGTACTACAAACGACTGGAAAACAAACGTGCTGATGAGATTCACCGGCTCCGGATCAAGCAGTGGAGAGAGGAAGCATAATGTCAAATAAAACTAAATATTACGTGATCGGATCTTCTTTGGTACTTGCTGCAGGAATGTGGATCACGGGGCCAAGTGATGAACAGGTGCAAGCCACGGCCATAAAGGAAGGCTATACAGCAAAGCCAGTAATCCCAGTTAAAGGTGATGTACCGACCATTGGACATGGT
>NZ_JAZQNU010000119.1:0-7823 GCF_045627485.1 Pedobacter sp.
GTGTAAAGCAAACTTTTCCCCTTTTTACCAAGATCAAATTCAGCTGAAATATTCCTGGTGATCATGTTATATAAGTTATAAGAATCGCCCAACAGGTCAAATAAAGTTGGTTTCTCAGCTGGCATATCCGTATTAAAGTAACTAGCTTCCGGACCACAGTACGAGCGCATAGCCATGGTATTCCAGCGGGTTCGTTTAAACGCTTTTTTGTTAAACCAGCGAATGCCGTGAATATTCATTGTGCCAGGAAAATGTCCGGTTAAAATCGGCAGATAAGCCGGTCCTGTTGTAGAAGGAAAGCAGGTTGTCGCTTTTCTGAAGGTGCCTTCATCAACAATTTTTTTTAAATTTGGGGGTGTTCCAGCTGCAATTAAATCAGTTAAAATGTCTGGCCTTGCTCCATCGAGCAGATAGAAGACAGTTCTTTTTTTGTTTGTCCCAGATAAACATTTCATGTCATTATATTACGTTGTTTTTCTATAATTCCATATGGCAAAACCATTTAATACTACGGCAAACATTGCGATGTAACCTAATTCATTTTTTATCTCTGGTAGGCCTGCGCCTTTTAAGACAATCAATCGGACAACCTTGATGAAATGAGTAACAGGGGTGAGGTCTGAAATTAAAATCGCCCAATCCGGCATACTATCGACAGGGGTAAAAGCACCGCTCATCAGCACAAATATCATGATAAAGAAAAGGGAGATGAACATTGCTTGTAATTGAGAGTCTGAAAATGTGGAAATTAATAACCCTAAACCCATCAAAGCTATCAGGTAAACTGCTGTTAACAGATAGAGTACCCATAAGCTGCCTTTAGGGATAATGTCGTAAATGACGTACATTACAATTAGCCCGAGCGTAAATACAATAATGCCTATAATCCAAAACGGAATGAGCTTACCGAGGATGAACTGCCATTTCTGTATAGGTGTTACATTGATTTGCTCTATTGTTCCCATCTCTTTTTCCTTTACAATGTTCAATGTACTAAGGAATCCTGCTATCATCGTGAGCAACAGTACCAATATGCCTGGAACCATATAATTTTTGTAATCTGCTCTTGGATTATACCAATTAGTTGTTTTTACTGAAATTTTTGCAACTGGTACTTGAGGCTGTCCATTGGGCGATTTTATGTTCACATCAAGATTGCTGTTAAAATCGGCTATAACCTGAAGGAGATATGCGCCGCCAATGGAAGATTTTGTACCGTTAATCGCATCAACCGAAAGGTTTACTTTCTGACTTTTCTCACGTACCAGATTCCTTTCAAAACCGGGGGGTATTTCAAGCACTAAATCGGCAGTGCCATACTCAATCATTGCCATTCCCTCTTTGAAAGAATTAGCCTTGCCTGCTATTCTGAAATATCCCGATGATGCGATTTTATTTTCCAATTGTTGGGAATAGCTGCTGTGGTCGTGGTCTACATACGCAATGTTTACATTTTTTACTTCGAAGTCGGCTGCCCATGGCATTATAATCAGCTGGAATAAGGGCAATATAAATATCACTGCCAATATGGTCTTGTCCCTCAAAATCTGACGGAACTCTTTCTGTAATATAAAACGTAATTTTTTCACTGTAAGCGGATTTTAAAATTCTTCAATGCAAAAAATAATAATACGGTTGCCATCCCCACCAAAATGAGTGTTTCTTTCCATACGTAGCTAAAACCAAGTCCTTTAAGCATCACGCCTTTCATAATGGTATAATAGTATTTTGAGGGTATGAGGTAAGAAAACCATTGCAATATTTTTGGCATATTCTCCAAGGGGAATACAAAGCCACTCAGTATAACTGTAGGTAACATCATCCCCATCATTGAAATCAACATGGCAATTTGTTGTGAATTGGTAATGTTTGATATTAGCAAGCCAAGAGAAAGGCAGGTAATGATGAAAAGTGTGCTTTCCGCAAAAAGCAACAGGAGGCTACCCTTAATTTCCACGTCAAGAAGGTATACGGAAAGCAATAACATGATAATTAAGTCAACCAGGGATAGCACCAAATAAGGTATTGCTTTTGCCATCAACACCATAAGGGGCCTGAACGGCGAAACTAATAATATTTCCATCGTTCCCATTTCTTTCTCCCTCACCACAGAAACCGATGCCAGTGCTGTACTTACAATCATAAATATAAAAGCAATAACGCCGGGAATGAAGTTGAGCGAACCGTTCTGTTCTTCGTTGTACAATTGCCTTATTTCGGGTATGATTTGGTAGTACGGTTGTACATTGGGATTAAGTTCCTGCTGGTAATTCTTAATAATGGTATTCAGGTAGTTTGTTGCCGAAGTTGCCGTGTTGAGGGCAGAATTATCGACAATAACCTGTATCTTCGCTCCATCTGTTTTATAAAGATCTGACCCGAATTTTGCAGGAATCAAGATGCCACATACTATTTCACCGCTCTTAAATTTTTCTTCAAAATCCTTGTAATTTAGTGCAGCATCCTTGAGCTGAAATCGGGAATTTGATTGAACCTTGGCGATAATCTGCTTTGAATGTACGTCTTGTGCATTGTCTAATACTGCGATTCCGATATTTTTTACTTCACTGCTCAATGCAAAACCAAAAAGGATGATTTCTACAATGGGTATTCCAAAGAGTATAAGCAGCGTACGTTTGTCCCTGAATACGTGGAAAAATTCTTTGCGTATAAAAGCGAATAGTTGTTTCATTTTCTGCGTATTAATGATGAACTCCGTTCTAGTAGGGATGTTAATCCGATGTCCGTTGCGCGCCTCTTGCTAATTGGTAAAAAACATCGTCCATTGAATTGGTATTAAACTTACTTTTAAGGTAAGTAGGGGTGTTCAAAGCTTCCACACGCCCGTCAACCATTATACTGATACGGTTGCAATACTCGGCTTCATCCATATAGTGTGTGGTTACAAATACCGTAATGCCATTTTCTGCGGCTTCATATATCATATTCCAAAACTGCCTGCGGGTAACTGGGTCAACACCTCCGGTGGGTTCATCCAGGAACACGATTTTGGGACGGTGGAAAATAGCAACTGAAAAAGCCAGTTTCTGTTTCCAGCCCAAAGGCAATTCTCCTACTAACTTTCGGGCCTCCTTTTCCAGCCCCAATTTTGTAATCAATTCGTTGCTCCGTGTTTTTATATCGGTTCTTGAAACGCCATACACACCGCCATAAAACTCTATGTTTTCTAATATGGTCAGGTTGTTGTAAAGCGAAAACTTCTGGCTCATATAGCCGATGTTTTTTTTGATGTTTTCCTGTTGTTTGTAAACATCAAAACCTGCCACGGTAACTTCGCCCGATGTTGGAAAGGAAAGCCCACAAAGGATCCGCATTGCAGTTGTTTTCCCGGCTCCGTTTGCACCGAGAAACCCAAAGATTTCGCCCTGTTCCACATCGAAAGTAATGCTGTCTACGGCTTTGAAATCGCCGAACTGTTTTGTCAAATCTTTGCAGATAATCGCTTTATTTCCCATCGGTTTTTTCTCTTAGGATTTCGTCTTCATTATTTTCATTCATCAGGCGGATAAAACTGTCTTCAATCGTTGGTGTTACCTGTTTTACTTCCAATCCCTCAATATTATTTATTCCCGCAATTCTGGTGATACTTACAGCATCAGCATCATCTGTTTTCATAGTAAGGTGTATGTATTCGCCAAAGGGGAAACAGCTTTCCACTTCATCAGCTTTGCGTAAGTGCTGTATGAGCTTGTAGATATTATCTGCTTTGGCGGCAAATAATGGCTTTGGGAAATTATTTACAATATTTTTCGGTGTATCAATGGACAAAATATTCCCGTTTTGTATCAAGGCAATCTGGTCGCAGAGCGTGGCTTCATCCATATATGGCGTAGAGACGATAATAGTAATGCCCTCCTTTTTGAACTTGCCGAGCATTTCCCAAAACTCATTTCGTGAAACGGCATCCACGCCCGTGGTCGGTTCGTCAAGGAATAAAACAACAGGCTTATGGATCAGGGCACAGCAAAGGGCTAACTTCTGTTTCATGCCGCCTGAAAGTTTACCTGCCCTGCGGTTGTTGAAAGGTTTTATCTGGTCATAAATTTCTTTGATAAGCTCGTAATTATCTTCGATGGTAGTGCCGAAAACTGTAGCGAAGAACGCGAGGTTTTCTTCTACCGTCAAATCCTGATACAGTGAAAACCGTCCGGGCATATATCCGACGATATTTCGGATGTCCCTGTAATCCTTTACTACATCAAAACCTTCTACGGAAGCGATTCCGCTATCTGCAAGCAATACAGTGGTAAGGATGCGGAAAATAGATGTTTTTCCAGCTCCATCAGGACCAATTAAACCGAACAGTTCCCCCCTTTGCACTTCAAAGGAAACATCTTTAACAGCCTTTACTTCGCCTTTGTTATAAGTTTTGACGACATTTTTTACACTTACTGAACTCATGTTTTATATTATTTTGACCAGAGAACCTCTCCGTACATGCCTATTTTTAAGTAACCGTCATTTTTTACGTTCACTTTGATCGCATACACAAGGTTGGGTCTTTCGTCTTTGGTTTGAATGGATTTGGGTGTAAATTCAGATTTTGCAGAAATCCAGGTGATGGTTCCAGGATATTCTTTGTATCCGCCTTTACCATCGTCAATACGTACTGTTACCGGTTGTCCCAATTTAATCTGTGGCAATTGGCTACCGGAAACATAGGCCTTCAAATTGAGTGTTTCAATATTGGCAATCTTATACAGTGGTTTGCCTATTACCTGCATTTCCCCTTGTAAGGCATAATTTGTCAGCACAGTACCTGTAATCGGGTTGATGATTTGTCCCTTATTGATTTGCTCCTGAAGTTGTGCCGCTAGTTTTTCCATCTGTGCCCGCTCGCTTAATATGCTTCGGTTCTGTGTATTGGTATTGTAGGTGTTTAGCTTTAATTGCTGATTTGTAACGGCAATCTGCTTTTTTAATTGGTCGATAGAAGAGTTGATGTCGTCTAATTGTTTGCGAGTTGCGGCATCTGCTTTCACTAAATTTTCAGTACGGTTCTTTTCTCTTAATTGTTGTGCCAATTGTGATTTTTGCACTTCCAGCTGACGACGTACCAATTCGACCTGGTCGCTCGGGGAAATTGTTTTTTCATTTAATGCAGCAATACGGGCTTCAGTCTGTTGTTTTTGAAGTTCTATAACCTTTACGTCAATCTGACCTACCTTTTCCCCTTTTTTTAATTGATCACCTTCTTTTACATCATAGGAATTCAATATGCCACTTTGCTGTGCCGATACTATAACTTCATCGGCTTCAAAGTTCCCCGAAGCATCATAGTCTTTTTTTTGTGTACAGGCATTTAGGAGCAATGCTGCAAAAACAATTATTGCAAAATTTTTCATTTTATTACGTTTACTGTTAATTGCCCAATTTGAATTTTAAATTATACTGTGCTTGCAATAACTGTATCTGATGAAGAACAAGGTTTTGCTTGGCAGCATTCTCGTTATTGGTTTTCTGAATATATTCGTGGGTAGTGATTACACCGTTTTCCAATTGTGCCAAAGCCGATTTAGTAACTGCCTCCCGCAACTCAATCGTTTTATAGTCCTGACTTATCATTTCCTTATATTTCTTTACATTTTCATCCTGTTGGGCAATTTCCGTACGTACATTGCGGACAAAGATTTCTTTGTCTATATCTGCTGACTGACTGTCCAGGCTGTAAATTGCGCGTTGGTTATTTAAAGTATATAGATTTCCGATCGACCAGATCAGGCGGATCCCTGTGATATACCAGGCTCCGAAATCATTGGAAATAATATTAAGTGTCTGACGGCCATAAGCCCCTTGAAAAAATGCGCTTAAAGTAGGTAGATAGCTTGATTTCAGTTGCTTGGTTTGAGCTTTATAAACGTTTTTTTGTAAATCGAACATTTTCAGCTCGGGGCGGTTGATTTCACCCGAAGGGAATATAGGTTCGGGTCTTACCAGCTCCGATGAGGAAGTAACTTCTTTACCAATAAAAATGGAAAGCATTCTAAGGAAAGCAGTACGGTTTCCTTCGTAGTCAATATTTGTCGATTTTGTATTTTCAATTTCGGCTTTTATTTCATTTACATCACTCGCATAAGCCGTTCCGTATTTATAAGCGGCTTCCATTTTTTCGAGCTGGGTTTGAAGAGTGGCGATTTTCAGCTTGTTGAGTGCCGACTGTGCGTCTATCAAAAAAACAGAAAAGAAAATTGAATTGATGCGGTCATTGATGGCATAAAGCGCTACTTCCACATTTTGCTTTTGCAAACTTGCGTTGGCTTTGATGATTTCCTTTTGATAATGGGTATTGTTGCCATCAAACAATAACTGGCCTACCTCGCCCGAAATTCTATATTGGTCTTTGCTTAATGTAGGGGGGAGAAATTGTGGGGGTAAAACATCGCCAAGCAAGTCGCCAAAATCCACTACCTGTGATTGATAGGTAGCCTGTCCAGCAACGTTTAATTGTGGTAAAAATCTTTTATTGGCATTTCTGATAGTATAATCTGCCGCCTTATCCACCAAATCCAATTTCTTGATCGCAGGATAGTTTAACTTTGCCAATTGGTAACATTCCTCCAATGTAAGCTGTCCGGTCTGTGCATTGGCAAAGCTAAAAGCCAACAACCAAATGCTTAAAGCTAAAAATGTTTTGTTGATCATCTTATATTTCGTTTTAACTGTTTGATTAACTTATGTACAAAAAATTGACTTCCATTAGCATTGGTTTGTTGATAAAATGAAAATGGTATGGTTTAAGTCACATCAAATAATAGAACGAAATGGTTAACCACCTTTATCAGTTAAGTGTATGAATTACAATCTTCTGTCTTTCTACTTTATCTTCAACTTAGTAAAACTGTTTTTTTTGTAATCCTCGCTCTGAGTAAAGGGGAATGGATTTAGCAATCCCACATCGAAATTATGTGTGTATTTTTGCGAGATCTTATTATTTTCGGATTAGAACTGGGATTATAGTAAAAGTCCTTTGGTGAGTATAATTTATTCTATAATGTTATACTTAAAGTTCCGAATTATTTCAGAAAGATGAAACTCTTTTCTGATCCTTTAAATACAATACATTTGGTGTCTTCTTTTACCGTTTTCACAAAGTTCTGGATGCAACCAATGAAAGTAACATTGTTTGTTTTTGCACTTTCGCTACCTATCATAGAAATTTAAATAGCTGTAACATATTATTTTATGAAATCTTTGCGTTTTAAAACATAATAAACATTTTTGCTGTTCCTCACTTATCAAATGAAACAGAAAACTGCCAGCTTTACCGGTTATCAAAAACTAGCGATCTTCCTCCTTGCCATAACCCAGTTTACGGTTATTTTAGATTTTATGGTGATGTCTCCTCTGGGTGATATGTTGATGAAATCACTGTCCCTAACGCCTTCCGCATTCGGCATTGCGGTATCATCTTATGCTTTCAGTGCCGGTTTGTCGGGCTTGCTGGCTGCAGGTTTTGCGGATCGTTTCGATCGAAAAAAATTGCTGCTGTTCTTTTATATAGGTTTTATTATCGGCACCGTGTTTTGTGGCTTAGCCCAAACATATGTCCAATTAGTTGGTGCAAGAATTATCACTGGTTTGTTCGGTGGTGTAATCGGTTCAATTTCCCTGGCTATTATCACTGATATTTTTAGTTTGCAGCAAAGGGGGCGGGTGATGGGCTTCGTTCAAATGGGCTTTGGCACCAGTCAGGTTTTAGGCATCCCTATTGGGTTGTACCTTGCCGGAATATGGAGCTGGGAAGCACCCTTTTGGATGATTGCAGGGTTAGCAACCATTGTAGCTGTAATTATCCTGGTTAA
>NZ_JAZQNU010000120.1:0-37242 GCF_045627485.1 Pedobacter sp.
TGTGTTGAATGTCAATGTGATATCTTCATCCTGATATTGTGTTTTGGTAATCATCAGGCTCGTCTTTTCATTGGAAAAACCGACATATTGCATGTTATCTCCTGTGCGGAAAGGACGTTTAGAGGTGTATTTGAAACTCATGGCAGGGCTTGGTTCTGCACTTTGAAGGGTTATTTCATTGTTGCCGGCTGCGGCGATACCTATATGGCTGGTTACCTATACCAACGCTGCAAAGGTGCCGATGTACAGCAGTCGGGTACTTTTGCTGCGCGTTTAGCAAGCAAGAAAATGGAAGCCGCCGGACCGTTTAAAGGAGACCCTTTTTCCAATTGATCGCTTGTCAACCTTTACATCGACTATCCTTAAGTCCAGATTCCATAACATATGAATCCATAATATATCCAAGTATTTCTAGGAAAACTCGCTTTCAACTTGGACTTAACTTGGACTTAACCCGGATTGAGGTATACGCCGTGTCTAACTTCTCAAGACAAAATACCGCGATTCTCTTGTTGGGCTACAGGAAAATAATAACTTTGCCCTATTGAAGAAGTTCACCTCCATATGTATTGCAGTCGTGCTTTTTGTCTTTTCCACTGGTTTACAGGAATTGGCTAAGCTACCGGTACTTTTTCAGCATTATTTTGAGCACCAATCCTTAAATAAGGAGATTACCTTCGGTGCATACCTATGGGACCACTACAACAGCGTCCCTCATACTGATTCAGATGCAGAGCGCGATAACCAGCTTCCATTTAAATCAATGGATAATAGTGGCTCCGGCTTGGTGAGCCTGGATATTATGCCCAGCAACGCCTACCCTATTAAGTTAATCGCACAAGTGATTATAAGCAGCCCCGCCATTTACCATGGACACCATATTCCTGACACCACTGGCGGCAAAATCTGGCAACCACCCAAGATACTGATTTATTCTTAAACCAAGTTGGCGCTTTGTGCCCTTGCTTTTTTATTGTATTAGAATAAATCAAATCAATTTTCATGCTGAATAAAATTATTGGGTTTTCTGTAAAGAATAAACTCATTGTTGCGCTATTTACCTTAGCGCTAGTGGTCTATGGCGCCTTTGAATTGACCAAACTGCCCATTGATGCAGTACCAGATATTACCAATAACCAGGTACAGATCATCACTTCCGCACCATCATATGGTGCCACAGATATTGAAAGGCTGGTTACCTTTCCCGTAGAGCAAGCCAGCAGCAATATTGCTGGAATTAACGAAATCAGGAGTTACAGCCGTTTCGGCCTTTCACTGGTGACCCTGGTGTTTAACGACGATGTTGACATTTACTGGGCGCGGCAGCAGGTTTCTGAGCGCCTGACTACTGTTCAGGCAAATATCCCCGAAGGGATAGGAAAACCTGAAATGGGACCTATTTCTACCGGACTGGGTGAAATTTACCAGTATGTGGTGAAGCCGAAAAAAGGTTACGAAGACAAATTTGACATGACGGAGTTGCGTACCATCCAAGACTGGATGGTGAGGCGCCAGTTGCTGGGTGTTCGTGGTGTGGCAGAAGTAAGCAGTTTCGGCGGTAAACTCAAACAGTATGAAGTAGCCATTAACCCGAATAAACTTCAGGCCCATGGCATAACCATATCTGACGTGTTTGATGCCCTGGAAAGTAACAATGAAAACACCGGTGGCGCTTACATTGAAAAGCAGTCCACAGTATTATACATTAGAAGCGAGGGGCTTATTGAAGATAAAGATGACATTGAAAATGTGGTGATCAAAAATACCGGCAGCGGTGTGCCCCTGCTCATTAGAGATGTGGCGGAGGTAAAAATTGGTGCTGCAACCCGCTATGGAGCCTTGATTTATAATGATGAAGGCGAGGTTTCCGGCGCCATTGTGATGATGCTTAAAGGCGCCAACAGCAATGTGGTGATTGAAAGCATTAAGGCGAAGATTGCTGAAATTCAGAAAACGCTGCCTGAGGGCGTGGAAATTGAACCTTTCCTTGACCGCACCGATATGGTGAGCAACGCCATCAGCACGGTACAGACCAATTTATTGGAAGGGGCCCTGATTGTGGTGTTTGTGTTGGTGTTGTTTCTGGGCAACATGCGTGCTGGCTTATTGGTAGCTTCGGTAATTCCCCTGTCAATGTTGTTTGCCATCATCATGATGAACCTGTTTGGCGTAAGTGGAAACCTGATGAGTTTGGGTGCATTAGATTTCGGATTGATTGTAGATGGGGCGGTCATTATTGTAGAGGCCATTATGCACCAGCTTGGCCATAGCAAAAGGTTTGCAGGAATAACCGCGCTGAGTCAGAAAGACATGGACACGGAAGTGAAAAGTGCTTCTTCTAAAATGATGAACAGTGCAGTATTTGGACAGATCATCATCCTGATTGTCTACCTGCCGATATTTAGTCTGGAAGGCATTGAAGGTAAAATGTTCAAACCCATGGCACAAACGGTAGCTTTTGCTTTATTGGGTGCATTTATCCTATCGCTCACCTATATCCCGATGATGAGCAGCCTGGTATTAAGCAAAAAAATCAGCCTAAAAAAGACCATATCGGACCGCATGATGGAAAAAGTGGAGAATGGTTATCGCAAGCTGTTGCAGCGTGCGTTACTAATTCCAAAAGCGATAATTGCCCTGGTGGTTACGCTATTTATTTTTGCTGTATTTATACTGAGCCGCATGGGCGGAGAGTTTATTCCCTCAATCGAAGAAGGAGATTATGCCGTAGAAACACGCGTGCTTTCGGGAAGCAGCCTAAACACCACCATCGAGAATGTTCAAAAGGTATCGGCCATCCTGAAATCCAGGTTCCCTGAAGTAGAGAATATTGTGACCAAAATAGGCAGCAGTGAAGTACCAACCGAGCCCCTGCCTATGGATATGGGTGATATGATCATTAACCTCAAGAAAAAGAGCGAATGGACTTCGGCAAAATCATTTGACGAGCTGTCAGAGAAGATGAGCAAAGCCGCAGCAGAGGTGCCAGGGGTAACAACAAGTTTTCAGTTTCCGGTACAGATGCGTTTCAACGAGCTGATGACAGGCGCGCGGCAAGATGTAGTTTGTAAAATATTCGGGGAGGACTTTGATACACTGGGTGTTTACGCCAAAAAGGTAGGAGAGATTGTAAGAACGGTGGAAGGTGCGACAGAACTGTACGTGGAACAGATTACCGGGACACCACAAATCGTGATCAAATATAACCGCCAGGCCATTGCCCAATATGGACTCAATATAGCAGAAATCAATAAAAACATCAATGCTGCTTTTGCCGGGCAGAGCACGGGAACCGTGTTTGAAGGCGAAAAACGCTTCGAGCTGGTAGTGAGGCTTCAGCAGGAGCAACGTACCGACATCAGTGATGTGCAAAACCTGCTGATCTCTACCCCATCTGGCGTTCAGATTCCCTTACACCAGGTGGCCATGGTGTCACTGGTAGACAGCCCCAGCCAGATCCAGCGTGAAGACACCAAAAGACGTATTCTAATTGGATTTAACGTGAGCAACCGGGATGTGGAAAGCATTGTGAACGAAGTTCAGGAAAAAGTGGACCAACAAATAAAGTTACCGGCAGGCTATACCATCAGTTATGGAGGATCTTTCGAAAACCTGAATGAAGCGAAGTCACGTTTGTCGGTAGCCGTGCCCGTTTCCCTGGTACTGATATTCCTATTGCTTTATTTCGCTTTTGATTCCATCAAATACGGGTTACTAATTTACACCGCCATTCCATTATCGGCCATTGGCGGCATCTTTTTATTGGCCTTAAGGGGCATGCCTTTTAGCATTAGTGCTGGCGTAGGTTTCATTGCCCTTTTCGGAATTGCGGTGCTTAACGGTATTGTATTGGTGGCTGAATTTAACCGCATTAAAAAATCAGGAGAAACAGATATGAGAAAAGTTGTTGTTCAGGGTACCATTACCCGGCTCAGACCTGTGTTGATGACCGCCTTTGTGGCCTCACTAGGGTTTTTACCAATGGCATTAAGCAACGGTGCCGGGGCATCGGTACAGCGGCCATTGGCTACCGTGGTTATTGGTGGTTTAATGATTGCTACCTTACTTACCCTTTTTGTACTTCCTATTTTATACATCACTTTTGAAAAAGGACTTAAAAAAGTAAAGCCTAAGAAAGCGATAGCAAGCCTCGTTATCCTTTTAATAAGCATGGCTTCGTTTCCTGCAAATGCCCAAACACCTATTAGCTTGAAAGAAGCATTAGACAGTGCGATGAGCGGCAACCTTTTGCTTAAAAACGAGCGTTTAAAGGCAATGGAAGCAAAAGAGCTTATCAACACAGGAGCGGACATCCAGAAAACCAGCGTTAATGGGGAGTATGGCAAATTCAACAGTCCGCTGGTGGACAATGCTTTCGGGCTTAGCCAAAGTCTGAGCCTGCCGGCAGTATACCGCAGGCAAAAAGACAAACTTAAAGAAGAGCACCAGGCTGCGGTGGTCAATATAGACCTGCAGCAAGCGGAAATCCGTAAAAACACGAGTACGGTATTCTACGCTTTGCTGGTTACACAGCAGAAAATGCAACTCTTAAAAGCTTTAGACAGCACCTACAGGGAGTTTTTGCGTATTGCAAAACTGCGGTTTAAAACCGGGGAGACGAATGTATTGGAACACGCCAGTGCCGAAAACCAGTTGATACAGGTGGGCAACCAGAGAAAAGAGCTTGAAAAAGAACAAACAAAGCTACAGCAACAGCTTATGTTGTTAACCAACAGTGAGGTGATCAGGCAGCCTGTTTCTGCCGGCTTTAAAGTGCCGGCTCAGGTATTGGATAGCAACCTGCTTGGCAATCACCCCTATTTAAAAGCCTATGAGCAACAGGAAAAAGTTGCGGATGCGGCCATCAGGGTAGAAAAATCCAGGTTACTTCCAGAATTCAGTGTGGGTTACCGTAACATGAGTTTACAGGACGGAATCAATTACGACCGGGGTTCCCGTTTCCATTCCTTCCTGTTCGGATTGGAGATCCCTTTATTTTCCGGTGCACAACAAGCAAGGATCAGGTCGGCAAAAACTGCCCGGTTAATTAGCAGCAATGAAACTACCTGGGCTACAAATCAGCTTAAAGCTGAATTTGAAAGTGCATGGCAAGCTTACCAGATTCATGCAGCCATGGTGGATGAATTTGAACGTGTTGCGCTAAAAAATGCATCGGCCATGACCGAAACGTTAAGTAAACAACTTGGCCAGGGAGAGATCAATTACCTGGAATGGACAGTACTTAACCAACAGGCATTATCGCTAAGAATGGATTATTTTAACGCAGTGACGGAACTGAACAACAGCATCATACAATTGAATTACCTTTTATCAAACTAACATGAAATTTTGCATTAACACCCTATATACATTACTGATCTGCGTGGCTATTTATGGCTGCGGCACGGAAGCCAAGCCCCTGGAAGAGGATGTCGCTGCTACTGCAGATGAAACATTGGTACAACTAAGCCCTGAGCAGGCCAAACAAATCAATCTGCAAGTTGACGTAGTGAAACCCAGGAAGATCAGCAGCATCCTTAAATTAAGCGGACAAATTGATGTTCCGCCTCAAAACCTGATTTCTATAAGCATCCCGCTGGGTGGTTACTTAAAATTCACTAAGATGTTACCAGGTACACAGGTTAAAAAAGGGCAGCTTTTGGGCGTCTTTGAGGATGCACAATATATCCAGCTGCAGCAGGAATACCTGAGTGCAAAAAACAGGCTCAGCTATGCCAGCAAAGAATATGCGCGGCAAAAAGAACTGAACCAGTCAAAAGCCGGTAGCGACAAGGTATTGCAACAGGCAGAAAATGAATACCGCAACCTGAATATTGAAAGCAAGGGCCTGGCGGAAAAATTAAGGCTGATTGGCCTGAACCCGGTAAAACTGAATGAAAACAACATCGGCAGAACCATTAATGTGTATTCGCCAATTGATGGTTTTGTGAGTAAAGTAAACGTCAACATTGGTAAATATGTAACCCCTTCTGATGTTATTTTTGAATTGGTAAACCCGAGTGATATCCATTTAAGCATGACGGTTTTTGAGAAAGACCTTCCAAAAATTGGGATAGGACAGCAGGTGATGGCTTTCAGCAATGCCAATCCGCAGAAAAAATACAGAACGGAAGTGATCTTAGTGAGTCACTCCCTTAACAATGAAAGAAATACAGAAGTGCATTGCCATTTTGAAGATTATGACAAAAGTTTGGTGCCGGGCATGTACATGAATGCAGAAGTGGAAATAAACAGCCTGGAACAGGAAGCTTTACCCGATGAAGCCATCGTTAATTTTGAAAATAACGACTATGTTTTTGTGGAAACTGGCAAGAATACCTACCAGATGACCGCTGTAAAAAAAGGAAAAATGGAGGACGGATTTACGGCTGTAGATGAAAGCCTGAAAGGGAAAAAGATGGTGGTTAAAGGTGCTTACTCTTTATTGATGAAGTTAAAAAACACCAGCGAAGAGTAAGCTTAGTCAATATTGAAAATGACGATATGACCTTTTAGATCAAATTTTGTTTATTTACCACAGATAATTGCCGGTATTACGGCAATATCGTGGCAAAGTCAGCTTTCGCAACTCTCACTTTTTTAACTTTTGCAAAATAATCACTCGCTTCATCGCGATAACCAATGGCCATAATCACCACTGATTTTAAACCTTGCTCATGAAGGTTTAGAAGCTCATCGAATTTGTCGGCATCGAAACCTTCCATAGGTGTTGCGTCAACCTGTAAATCTGCTGCTGCAATTAGCGCTGTACCCAAAGCGATATAGGCTTGTTTGGCTGCCCAATTGAAATTAGCTTCATCTGTTCTATTCAGGAAACCGTTTATAAGGGCATTTTTAAAATCGGCAAGGCTTTCAACGGGGGTCTCTCTTTCCGTTGCGATATGGTTGATATATTTTTCAATATATTCCTGAGTTATTTTTTCAAAGGCCGCAAACACGAACAAATGAGATGATTGAGCGATCTGCGAATTAAAGGACCCCTCGCCCAGCTTTAGTTTGAGCGCTGGATTTTCGACAACAAACAGTCGGTATGGTTGCAGTCCGGCAGAAGAAGCGGATAAGTTAGTGGCTTCAATGATCTGATCAACCAATTCGGCAGATACCTTGCGGTTACTGAATTTTTTGGTGGCATAACGCCAGTTAAGGCTATCAATTAATTTCATGTTTATAAATTTTGATTCGATACAAAGTTTGCGAATATTAGTTTACTTTTGTCACTAACTAACAAAAAGTAATGGTAACATCGAGGTAACAAGCTTAACTATGTCAGAAACAATGGAACACACTGGTCATGAATGCAAGAAATCTATTCAGGCCGTACACGATGCGATGTATGTTTTAGGTGGGAAGTGGAAGATATCCATCATTGCCAGCCTTTTATTTGGTCCTAAAAGATATTCTGATATCCTAAGGGATGTTACTGGCATATCAGGTAAGATGTTAAGCAGGGAACTGAAAGAAATGGAAACCAATTTACTGGTTAAACGAACCGTAGTGAGCACACAGCCTGTTACGGTAAGTTATGAGCTTACAGAATATGGAGAATCAGCAAAGCCTGTCATTGATATTTTAGCGAAATGGGGTGAGGTGCACCGGACGTGTATTAAGCGAAAAACGTAATTAATACGTTGATAATTTATTTTATATATTTTCCATTTTTTTGCTTTTAAAATAAGTATTTTAGTTGAGTGAAACTATTGGCGCTCCTATCACTCATTATATTTTTATTTTCTTGTACCAAGCAAGAAAATATAGCGTCTGATGCGCTGTCTAAACTAAATTACGACAAAGCATATGACTTCTTTGAGGATAGTCGGTACGACAGTGCCTTTTATTATTACAATAATGTTATCTCTTTGCACTCTGATAGTCTGTTGATCGGAAAATCGCTAATTAACATGGCGATCATCCAATCCATGCAGGGTGATTACTTCGGGAGCGATGAATCAGCAGTGAAGTCAATTAAATATTTCGTCGGGGATAATTCCGTTTTTCTCCCTACAGTCTACAACACCATTGCAATAAACAAAAACGACTTAAAAAATCATAAAGAAGCCATTATCTGGTATAAAAAAGCAATTGCCGCAAACAATAAAGATGATGACTGGGTTAGTCTCATGTTCCAAAATAATCTGGCAGTTACTCTTTTCAAGATCAAGGACTACGATGCCGCTAAAGCGATCTATCAGAAACTTTTAGTTCACGACACCGTAAAGAACAGTGCCTTGCTTTTAACAAAGGTGATGGATAATTATGCGTATACCAAATGGCTCCAAGATTCAAACTATAAAGCAGCGCCAGAACTCCTAAAGGCTCTTTCTATCCGAAAAAAACAAAATGATCAATGGGGACAAAATGCCAGTTTTGCACACTTAGTTGATTATTATAGCAAAAGCCATCCCGATTCGGCATTACTTTATGCCTACAAGATGTATGAGGTGGCGAGTAAGTTGAATAGCGCTAATGACAGGCTCACAGCACTACAGAAATTAATAAAATTAGGCCCTAGTAAGACTGCCAAGCCACATTTTGAAATGTATCAAAAGATTGATGACAGTTTAAAAACTGCACGGAACGCAGCAAAGAACCAATTTGCCCTTTTACGTTATGAAACGGAAAAACATAAAGCAGATAACCTGCAATTACTTCAAGAAAACACAGAAAAACGATATCAACTCCTGGCGATTATTGCGAGCATCTTTATACTGCTGTCGTTAAGTATTTTTTGGTATAAAAAGAGAAAGCTGAAGTTAGAATCAGATGCGCAAAATGCGATTAGGGAAAGTAAGCTTAAAACATCAAAAAGAGTGCATGATGTGGTTGCAAATGGCTTATACCGTGTGATGACCGAAATAGAAAACCAGGAGCATGTCGATAAAGAAAGCATGTTAGATAAGATTGAAGACCTTTATGAGAAATCGCGAGACATTTCTTACGAGAACGATGCCCTGAATACCACCGCTTTCCATTTGAAAGTATCGGAGCTCCTTACCTCTTTTGCTACTGAAAAAACTAAAATACTTATCGCCGGAAATGCCGAGGGAATGTGGGATAGCGTAAACTCAAATGCTAAATATGAAATAGAACATATTTTACAAGAACTGCTTGTGAATATGAAAAAACACAGCCAGGCGACTAACGTAGTTATAAGATTTGAACAAAAAGACAATCAAATCAATATCTATTATTCTGACAATGGGATAGGCATGAATGAAACTACGCGGTTTAACAACGGCCTGCGGAATACGGGAAACCGTATAGATACTATAAAAGGAGCAATTACCTTTGACAAAACAGCTGAAAAAGGCATGAAAATACAGATTTCATTTCCTGTTACTTAATCTACCTCATCATGTTCAAAAGAGTTTTAATTGCAGAGGACCAAGAAACAACCAGTATTTCTGTTAGGAAAACACTGGAAGAATTGGGCATTGCCAACACCGAATACACTTATTATTGTGATGATGCCTACACGCGGATTAAAAAGAACGCTAATACTGAGCAGCCTTTTGACTTATTGATCACCGACCTTTCTTTTGAAGAAGACCATCGCAAGCAGTTACTTGCCGGGGGTGTGGAGCTGATTAGTGCCGTTAAAGCTGTACAGCCAGGTATAAAAGTTCTGGTTTTCTCTGCGGAGAACAAAGCTGCTGTTATCGATGAGCTTTTTAAAGAACTTGGCATTAACGCTTATATACGCAAAGCACGTAATGATGCAAAAGATCTAAAGTTGGGTATAGAAGCCATTTCCAAGAATAAAACTTACCTGTCTGCACATCTGAAACCCATGGTAAAGCAAAAAAACGCCTATGAATTTTCAGACTTCGATATCACGATCATAACCCTGTTATCTCAAGGAACCCTGCAAAAGGATATACCACTATACCTTCAACAGAATAATATTAAACCATCTGGCTTAAGTAGTGTAGAAAAACGTCTTAATCTAATTAAAGAGGTGTTAGGATTCACTAAAAATGAGCAATTGGTTGCTTACTGCAAAGATTTCGGAATTATTTAGGATTACGGTTTCCCGTAAGGAATAACGTTTATGTAATTATACTTTTGAGCAACTAACCAACTAATAGAAAAAACTTTTGCTCTCGAAAAAATGTAGGGATTGACACATTTACTTTTACGTAATAGTCAATCCCGCATTTTTAATAGTCAGTCATTTTATAAATGCTTGCTATAGCCCGCTGAGAGAAACAATCAAATAAGCTCCTAAATCACGTGAAAATTCAAACCATCGTTTACCTGACTTTCGCTACTCTTTGCCTGCTTTGTTTAAGCTCTTGTGCGGCTGCAGGCTCAATACCCACTGAAGCCGGTTTCTTTTCAGGCATTATTCATGGTATCGTTTTCTTCCCCTTTGCTTTGCTGGCCAAATTATTTGGAATGGATTACAGCCTGTATGCAGAACATAACACTGGCTTTTATTACTGGATAGGGTACATTATTGGCATTGGAGGACTTGGTACCGGGGGGAGAGCCGCCTTGAACATCTAAATTGCATCACCAATGCTGGAAGTATTATTTTAACAATAAAAAGGAGGCTGTTTGGCCTCCTTTTTATTGTTAAAATCTACTGTTCGTGAGATCTTCCGCTTCCGGATTCCGGGACACAGGATTACCCAATTGTCCTCCACGCTTATAGAACCTGCCTTTATCAAAATGATGGTGTTTGTAAAATGTGTCCTGATCAAATTCAGCAATAGTTTCTTCTATTCTCAAAGCAGCCGGACTTCCAATAACATTCCTTATTTGCACCTCCATTTCCGGACCAAGTGCAGCTTTATCGTAAGGAGGTAAGGCATTAAACTGATCGACATGCAAACCTGGTAACACGACCTCATCATCGCTGGTATGCAGGTGGGCAATACCAAGTGGGATCATGATCTTTTTGTCGCCGAGATTCAACAGGTTGTCGTTTAAATCGACTACCAGGTACCGTACTGCACGGGTTTGAGGATCAAACAGCAGCTCTTCTACCTTTCCAATGTAAGCACCCGCTTCATTTTTCACATCCCAACCGGTAATGTCAGGTTCGCCATCTACGATTTGAAAATCACTATTGCTTAACTCCTGCAGGTATCTATATGTGTTCTGTTCCATGATTCTGATTTAAATGGTTATTAGAATTACTGATTTGGGAATACAACAATAGAAACATTGCGATTCTGTTGACGCCCCGATTTCGTGTCGTTGGTTGCTACAGGCTCTGTTTCTCCCAGTGACTGTATAGATATTTGCTCAATGGCAATGTCGCCGTTCTGTGTAAGCCATTCTTTCACTGAAACAGCACGTTCTTTACCAAGTTCTTTATTTTCATTTGCAGGACCTGTGGAATCTGTGCTGCCGAAAACGCCAATTGTGGCATCTTTGAAACGTTTTTTAATGACGTCTGCAATCTTTTCCAACTTTTTCACGCCACTTTCAGAAAGATCGCTTCCTGAAGAAGGAAACAAAATGTTCTCGCCAAGCGTGTAAATCGTATAGGTGCCATTACTTCTTGTCTGAATATCACTGTCGTTTATGTCCGGATCGTTTTGAGGCTCGCTATCAAAGTCGACAGTACTCCAATCCACTATGGTCATTGCAACCGGTGCATTAGTGGAATCAATGGTGAGTGTATCGCCGGATGTTCCTTTTTTTTCATTGCTACACTTATTAAACACCATAGCTACTATAAAAATAGCTAATAATACAAAAATAAGCCAAAGCCACCAGGGTCTAGACGGTTTTGGTTCTACTTCTAGATGTGCCATATTTATCGTTTTAGTTTACGATTACCAATTTGGAAATCAAAACATAGAACACACATGGCGTAAAAATGTTTGCATTGCACCCATAAGGAACTAACCTACAGGGAAAGTAATCAGGAGCGTTCAAATCATTTCCGCCAAAATATACATACCTTGCATATTTGTTAACCATTATACATTCATGTTTTCGAAACCCACTACATTAAAGGAAATTGCTGCAAGATTAAACATCTCTATCTCGACAGTGTCAAGGGCGCTTCATGACCACCCAAGCATAGGTTTAACAATGAGGCAAAAGGTAAGGAAAGTGGCAACTGAAATGAATTATGAACCCAACCAATCGGCAGTATTCTTTCAAAAAGGGAAAACCCATACAATTGGTGTTATTTTACCAGAACTTTCCGAAGCATTTTTTTCTTCTGCAACGAGTGCAATTGAAGAGACGGCCTATAAGAAGAATTATACGGTGCTATTGGCACAATCACATGATAGTGAACAAAAAGAAAGAGAACTGGTTGATAAAATGAAGAAGCACCGGGTTGACGGTTTACTCGTTTCGTTAGCCAAAAACACATCCTCATTTGAGCATTTTGAACGACTGAAAGATTACGATATTCCTGTTGTATTCTTTGATAGGATACCGCCCCTGCAAAACATTCATTCTGTGGCCTGCAATATGGAAACGGGCACTATAGAAGCTGTCAATTATTTACTAAAAAAAGGACACCGTACCATTGGAATGATCAATGGCCCAAAAACACTTTTTGCGAGCAATGAACGCAAACAAGGATACATTGAAGCCATGAAGAAAAACAGGTTAAAATTCGACCCCTCGCTTATCGTTAACTGTGATCTAACAGAGGAAAATACTGAAGAATGTTTAACAGAACTCCTTGGCAATAAAAGAAAGGTAACTGCAATCGTGACCTTTAATGATTATGTTGCGTTATTCGCGATAAAAAAAACAAGATTACTGCAGCTTTCCGGAAATAATACCCTCGAGTTTGTGAGTTTTGCTAATCTCCCCCTTATCAATTATATGGATCATGTTCCTGTAGCATCTGTAGAGCAATTTCCCCGTGAACAGGGCCAAAGAGCAACAGATATATTATTTGAACTACTCGCTCAAAAGGAAAGAAGCCCTGAAAAACCGCCGGCATTTTACAATTTTATAATCGAATCTAAACTTGTAGAGAACAACAGGCCCACTTTTGAATAAATTCGCAATCTTTGTTTAAGCACCACGTGCTAGGTCTATAGCACAAGCTGCAGATTTAAATAGTACAAAGTGCTCAGGATAAGGCCAGGAAGGCAAGGCTATTTACAAGGGATTATTGATGGGAAACTATTAAAAAAATGCGCAAACGGTTGCGTAATATTAATTGAAGAACTCTAAATAACCTGTAAATTAAACTAACATGGTTTAAAATAATGGCGGACAACTTGTGGTTGCCCGCCATCACCTTATTTATTAGTTAGTGGGATTTTGAGTTAATTTACCAGGATATGAATTGATTGCACTTTGAGGAATGTAATAAACAACCCTATAATCTGTAGCAGCGATCCTGTCGGTCTGACTCTGAGGACCTGGGTACATTCGAGTAAGCGGTTTCCCATTACGGAAAACATCAAAACTGCGTTCGGCTTGAAAGGCCAATTCCAACTGTCTTTCTTTATCAATTAAATCACCAGCATTTGATGCATCTAAGGAAGCATAACCACCATTAACAATGGCGCGTGTTCTGATGGTGTTTAAATCCGTAAGCGCTTCGCCGAACCTGTGTAATTTGGCATATGCTTCTGCTCTATTCAAATATATTTCACCCAACCTGCTAATTACAGGAGAATGTAAATGTGAATTTTCTCCTTCACGGGAAGATTTAGTAATATAGAATTGAGGGAAAGCACGATTTAAGGTTATAAAATAGTCGATAACTCCAGTATAAGTTTTACCATTTTTGTATCTTATAGAATAAATTTCTTGTGCTGCGTCAACTGGTGTAAGAGTATACACATCAGCACCTTCTGTACAGGTAATCACACTTCCGCTTCTTTTGATATTAGCCTGTACATAGTTTAATACGTTGCCGGCATCATCTTTAATAAATCTAAAGACTTCTGTATAAGCTCCAGAGGCGTTTTTTGAATAAGTAGGCTCGATAAAGGAAGCCCTGGCATCCACAATTTTGTATTTTTCAGGTCGCCAGTCATTTCGCCCTGTTTCATCTAACAGGCTAATGTGTTTTGCACTTGCATACATTTCTCCCCAGCCTTGTCCACCGATATTGGCATACATGCCACCAATGCCATAATAATGGTCGGAACCAGAAAATTCTGAGGCTACACGTTTAACGGCAAAAATGGTTTCCTGATTACTCTCAGGCACAAAAGTGTTGTACTTCATGAACTGTTCTCTTGGCAACAGGCGATACCTTGAACCATTGATTACTTTATTGGCATAATCTATTGAAAGCTGGCTATAGGTAGTATTAGGGTTTTCATACGTTCCGCTCATATACAGATAAATTCTGGAAAGCATGGCTTGGGCAGCTTCTTTAGAAGCAAAAATAGGCCCCTTATTAACCGAAATCAGTTCCTCTGCCTTTTTTAGATCAGCAATAGCCTGCTCATAGGTTTCTTTAACAGTTGCCCGATCGGGCAAATTTAAATTGATAACATCTTCAGGAGTACCATTTACAATGGGCACACCTAAGTTAGTTTCTGGTTGTTGATAATAGGGACGGCCAAAAGCACGAACCAGGTAAAAATACATCATTCCCCGAACGAAATAACATTCCCCTAATTTACTATCGAGGGTAGGATTTTTACCTTGGGGAACCAAATTAATAATATTGGAAGCCTGGGCGATGGCCTTGTAACCACTGTCCCAGAAAGTAGATAACCTTCCATTATTTGGCGTTCTGGCAAAGGAGATAAACTCATAAAAAGCATCGGTAGAAGCTCCCCTGATCATAATGTTATCGCCTGCGTATTCGCCTAAACGGTGCATAGGATCAGACCAGGCCTTAAGCTGGGCATATACACCATTAAGTAACCCATCTATAACTTCCTCAGGATTCTGGTTTATACTTCCAGATTCCATTGCCCCATAGGGTTCCCTATCAAGTTCACAAGACGACAGGGTAATTATAGCAAAAATGATCGTAAATATCTTTTTCATTTTTTGTTTTTTAGAATGAAACATTAAGTCCTAACATGAATTTTCTGGTCATAGGGTATACAGAAGGTCCAGCTGAAAATAAAATCTTTCCCTCTTCGTTAACTGGTATTTCTGGATCTACCCCTGAATATTTCGTGAGTACAAATAAGTTCTCACCTGCTAGAAAAACCCTTAGGTTTCTAACGTTATACTTTTTTAAGTCGAAATTATACCCTATTGCTAATGAACGCATCCTAAAAAAGTCATTGCTTTCCAGGTAACGTGAAGACGCAGAATTTCCTAAATCCTGATTACCATATCGTGCTCTAGGATGTGTTGCAATATCGCCAGGTTTTTGCCACCTGTTCCAGCCATCCATCAACTGCATCTGGTTACGATCTGTATAGGTCCCATCCGAATCAAATTCCTGACGCGAATAATTGTAAAACGTGCCTCCAATTGAGTAGCCGAACACTGCATTTAGGTCAAATTTCTTCCATGTTAAAGAAGTATTAATACCACCGAACAGGTCTGGGGAAGCTTTGCCTAGCTTTTCTTGGGTAGCTTCTGCATATTTTGAAGTCGTAGTCCGTTCTAATTCATTACCGTTTTCATCTCTGGTTACTTTGTACCATAGCGGCAAACCATTTTCAGGATTAACACCTGCCCATTCTCTCATATAATAGGTGTCAATAGGCAACCCAATTTGCAGTATTCTGCTTGCAGAGCCAGCTATTCCCAAATCATCACCTCTAATGATTGGTTTCGAGGTGTAAGTACCATCCAGATTTCTGGTTTTGTGGATATCGGTAAGCTTATTGATATTGGTACCAACGTTTACATCTACACTCCACAACAGGTCATCAGTACGGATCACATCACCGCCAACAGAAATTTCAATCCCTTTGTTCTGCATTTTACCCACATTTTGCCAGATGCTTGTAACGCCTGTTAAACCAGAAATCGGAACATTGTACAAAATGTTATCTGTGTTTTTGATATAATAATCTACGTTCAATCTAAGCCTATTGTTGAATGCTACAACATCTAAACCTGCACCGCTGGTGTAAGTTTCCTCCCAGGTGAGGTTTTTATTGCCAATCTGATTAATTAAAAGACCGGGAATACCATTGTAACCTGCAGCTGGATTTACAGCATACAGATCGTACTGTGGATATAACGAGCTCGGGCGATTTCCTACGGTACCATAGGAAGCACGAAGTTTAAGCGTGTTGATGAAATCTGCTTGGAACCAATCTTCGCGATTGATATTCCATCCACCACTAACTGAGAAGAAGTTACCATATTTCTTACCGAAATTAGAGGCCCCATCTCTACGAAACGATACCTGGGCCAGGTATTTTCCATCATAGGAATAATTTGAATTAAAAAGCAGCGATTGTACGGCCCATTCGTCTATTCCGCCTTTGGTTCTTTCAGGTTTAGATACCACATCCAGTACTTCAAATCCTGGTAATAAGCCAGTGCCGTATACATCTAAAGACTTGCTGCCGTAATCATTAAATTCGTAAGCCGCCAGGGCGTTTAAACTATGTTTACCCCAGATGTTGTTATAACGCAACATTTGATTGGTATAACGACGGGTGTATTCAGATCTGTATTCTGTTATACGGCCGTTAACACTTAATCCTCCATTTGAACGGGGGTCTGTGTAACCGCTTGCAGCATAGGTGTTAAATCTATAATTATTTACAGACGAAAAAGTAAGCTTCTTGGTAAGGTTGATATCAAAATCAAAGTTACCCATGAATTCATTATTGTTGTTTGCAGAATGGTCCCATTGCAGGTCGTACAGGTAATTAGTGGATACGCTGTTAACCCAAGCGTCGGAGCGGTGAGGCACTAAATTTCCGTCGGCATCAAAAGGACTATCCCATGGAAGATTGGAGTACATGGAACCTACGGAATATTGGCGATCAGTAACACCACGGCGGGCACCAACTAAAGATGGCTTAATGGTTAACCATTCTAAAGGTTTATATACAGTATTAAGCCTAAAGTTATACCGGTCATAATTATATCCCTTTACAGCGCCTGTTTCCTTATAATAACCTACAGATAGGAAAGATTGTAGTTTCTCGGTTCCTCCTTGTAAAGAGATATTATGACTTTGATTAACGCCTTCTTTGGTCGCTAATTTCCACCAGTCAAAATTGCTGTTACGTAACTCTGGATTCCAGCGAGGAAAACTGATGGTATTTGCATTGGTAAATGACGAAAAATAATCATATAACTGCGCTCCATCCATCACTTGCATATTACCGTTGCTAACTGTAGTTAAACCAGCTTTTGAAGAAACATCTATAATCATCTGTCCGGATTTGGCCCTTTTGGTTGTAACGATAATTACACCATTGGCCCCCTGGGATCCGTAGATAGCCGTAGAAGCCGCGTCTTTTAGTACGGTAAGGTTTTCAATATCATCAGGATTTAGATCTCCGGGACTAGACCCTATAATAACGCCGTCTATTACCCATAGCGGACTCGTTGTTCCGTTTAAAGTGGCTTGTCCACGAATGATAACCGCCCCTGCAGATCCTGGTCTTCCTGAACCAGGCGCTACGAATAAACCTGGTGCCTTACCCGAAAGCATATTTTGCACATTTGGCGAAGTAATATTTTTCAGTTCAGTTCCTTTTATGGTGCTTAGGGCTCCTGTAAGGCTTTCTTTCTTTTGGGAACTATACCCAACCACTACCAGTTCTTCTAGAGACTCACTGGATTCGTTAAGAATAATATCCCCTAAAGCAACACGAGTTATGGTAAGATCCTTGGTCTCATAGTTTAGGGAGGTGATGGTTAAAATGTCTCCGACTTTTGCATCTATACTAAATTGACCTTCCACATTAGTAGACGTAATTCGGTTGGTTCCTTTCACTTTAACGGTAGCTCCTGGAATTGGGCCGCCAGTTAAATCTTTAATTGTGCCGGAAACAAATTCCTGGTAAGTGGCAGCTGTATTAATGGAAGTAACACTACCTTCCGGTTTGGGAAAGGTCTTTGCATGTGCAGATGTGGATAGACACATGGAACAGATTGCAAAAGCCTTCAAACTGATAAAAAAGAGATTAAAAGGCTTAATATTCTGTGTCAGAAATGGTTTATTTTGATTGATATTCTTCATTTTAACTAAAGAAATAGGATTAAATTTTTGGAATTAAATGATTATAGCGCATTGTTAGCTTAGGCTTGGGGCCAATTGTTTCTCATGTTGTTGGTTTAGGATTGGGTTAGGTTTATGAAATTAGTCAGACAGCAGCTAAAGCATTAGCCCGAACTAAGGTAGCCCACCCAGTATCATTTTCAGTGCAAAAACACTACGCAAACGTTTGCTGAAAGGTAGAAAATGCTATTTAGGAAGATCGTTGACTGCGATCTCTGGGGCTTTTCCGCTTTGTGGTCTTTCAAAGACCTGATTTAAATCGGTATAATCATTAAAAAAGCCACAATTACGCAGGTAAAACGAATTCTTTTGCACACCTCCTCCATAATCCATTCTATATTTTTTCCTGGCAGTATTATCTGCGGTAAATTTTGCTTTATGGAGCGATGTCCATTTCCCAGAACTGCTTCGAACCCATTGATTGGTAAATTCCACTTGCCTTTCCACCTTACCTTGATCGGGCACGAAATTCTCCAGAAAAGAATGCAATCGTTTTAAATAGGTCCGGGTATCTGGCCTTCTAAAGCTGGCAATTAAAATCCAGCTTTGCTTTTCAGGGTCATAAAAGTATGCTGTATAGATACTGTTGTTATCTCCTTCAGGACGGCCACGTAGCAAAAACTTATAGGTGATGCCAGCTTTCCAGTTATATTTTAAATAACTCTGCCCTCCTGAGCCCTCATTTCCAAATTCTCCGACATGCACATTTTCGCCTTTAGCAAGTAGTTGGATTCTTTGATGATCTGGAATCTTATCAGGTTCATCAGTAACGAAAGGGCTCCACACGGAAAACAATATCCTTCTTTCAGTGGCAGAATTTACCTGCATACCAAAGTAACCTTCAGCAAAGCCATTGGCCATGAAATAAGACCCGATTACGTCATTACTGACTGGTACTGTTACCTCATTGTAAAACCATTCTGCCTGCAGGTTGTCAGGCAAAATATAATTCAAGTGAACTGATGGGCCCCTTCTTCCCCAATGGTAAAAGTTTCCTTCATTGTTCTTTACGAAGGTAAGGCCATCAGTGGCCTTACCACGCATTTGGAAGCTCGACACATCAGCAAACTTACTGCCTGTTGTAGAAAGACCTTTGATCTTAAAACTAAAGTAACCAGTATCAGTAATTAGCCAGGTTCCTGTATAATACGCTTTCACTGAATCTCCTTCCACATCCAACTTTACTGAGCGTCCGGGGCCTGATACTTCAATTTGGCTTTTCCCCTGAGGAACACTAAGTTTAAGCCAAACCTCCAGTTTACCTGGCTTTGTGCTCCTCACGTAGGTTTTATATTCCGCCTGCTGATCAGTCCAGTTAACTATCCCATGATCAGTAATTCTTCCACCGAATCCTTCGTTTTTAGTTTTCCATGTATTTCCTGCAAGAGGAACTTCTATAGTTGGTGGCTCAATTGCCTTTTCCTGCGTTTTAACATTAAATCCCATTGCAGCAATTGCAATGATAACTGCACAAACAGACCAGCCGAAAGGATTTCGGAAATTTGGAAGCTTTTTCATACTGATTTATAGCCTAGTAATCGTCGTTCAATGCAAAAATTGGTTTTCTAGTCATCCATTTCCCACCAGTAAAGTCGGGAAATTCAATGGTTTCGTTACCAAGTTCTATAGATTGCTCACTCAAAGGCGTGATGGCACTCCATGCGGCGGCGTCATAAACATCCAGCGGTGTTGTGGTCCCTCTTTTCGCCGCTTCGATAAATGCGTGTAATACAAAGAAATCCATTCCGCCGTGGCCTGCACCTTGCGCATCTTTTCCATATTTCTTCCAAAGTGGGTGATCATATTTTGCAAACCAATCTTCTGCCTTATCCCACTGGTGTGGCTTGCTGATGCCTTCGATATGCACGCTTTTATTAAGATCCATCCATAAACCTTGTGTGCCTTGAACCCTAAATCCTAATGAATATGGGCGTGGAGAATTTGTGTCATGCTGCAGAATAATTGTTTCCCCATTGGCACAGTCGATGGTAGTGGTTACAATGTCGCCTAAACGGAACTTTACTTTGGCATTAGGATGATTCTCACCGCCATTATCTACTATGTATTTATTCAGGCCCCTGGCTTTTGTTGAAAAAGAATTAATTTTTATAAATCGGTTACCGCGGTTGATATCAATACATTGGGCTACCGGTCCAATGCCATGGGTAGGATACAAATCACCATTTCGGTGGATAGAATGGTTCGTCCTCCACTGCGCTTCAGAAAAACCTTTCTCATTAAATTCTACCCCTACACCACCTTTACCATCATTAAATTTAATGTTTCGCAGGTCGTGCTGGTAACCACCCTGTAGATGTAAAATTTCGCCGAATACATTTTGGCGAACCATATTTAAAACAGCAAGTACATCCCTGCGGTAACATACATTCTCTAGCATCATCAGCTGTGCCTCATGTTTTTCCGTAGCATGAACCACATCCCAATGATCTTGTAGGGTAATTCCAATAGCTACTTCAGAACCTATATACTTAATGCCAGCTTCTAAAGATCCGATGATCATCGGTTTATGCCATTCCCAGGGCGTAGCAATTACAACCGCTTTGAGGCCTTTCATCTGGATCATTTTTTTCCATTCATTTTCACCACCGGTATAAATTTTTGGCATCGGCTTACCGCTTTTGGTAATAATGGCTTTAGACATTTCCAGCATACCAGCGTCAATATCGCAAATAGCGACTACGTCAACATCAGCGCGTTTTAAAAGCAGATCAAGGTGATTTTGTCCCCTTAACCCAACCCCGATAACGGCTACTTTAATTTTACTGTCTGCAACACTGGCAAAGGCTGATTTCTCAGGCATAACCGCGACTGCAGCTGCCGTTAGCGCACCGGTTTTAACAAAGCTTCTTCTATTCATAATTTGTGTATTCAGATTTATTAGGTGAAAATTTATTTAGTGTACTACCTTCTATTTTTAAATGCTTTACAAATTGGCCAACATTGTTGATTTTGCCCGCCCAGTTTTCTGTTGAAAAACTTCTATTCTTCACGGTGGCTAAAGTGAGCCCGTAATGATCCTTTAATGTCAGCCTCGCATAAGTGAGGTTACCCGCCTGCGGATGAACCTCCAACAGAAGCTGAAGGCTCTGTGTTGATTTTTCCTTGCTTATCCTCCGATTATCCTTGACACCACCGATAAAAAGGTAACCATCAGCATGAAGACCTAGTTCAATGGGTAATTGTACCTCATTGGTGGCTACTTTAATACCTAGCTTCAAACCCGCAATTACTGAAGAACCGGTTGCTAATGACCAACTAATGTTAAAAAAATGCGCCGTAGAAACCATCAGCTCAACTTCCTGACCTGGTGTGATTTCATCGAATTCCTGAACCAGAGGATTGATATCTTCTGTTTTTAAATAATCAGGCATAGCAATCCCGGTCACAGTTTCCTGTGTTAGTGAAGTGGCTTCAGAATTGCCTAAGAGCAGATTAAAAAGAGATCTTCTTAACATAGTTTATGATGTATACTGTTATATTGCAAATCCAAGATAAAGTTTATAAAAATAAGCAGAGAAATATTGATTAGTTAATACTACGCAAACGTTTGAGTTAGGATTGCACTATGAAAGATGTTTTGAGAAAAGTGAATTAAAACATAAAAAGCACTCAATGAGTGCTTTTTATGTTTATGACGAGAATTGAACTTGTGATTATTTTTTACTCAAATCTTTGATTCTAATATTCCTGAACTGTACTGGTGAACCATGACCAAGGAAACCGATATGGCCGCTTTTACGCATTAATCCAGGATGAGGCTTACCATCAGCAGCACCATTTTTTCTAGCCTCGGTAATATCTGCATCAAGAATCACAGTGCCGTTTAGAATTACTTTAATTTTAGGGCCTTTTGCGATTACTTCTTGATAATTCCACTCCCCTACAGGTTTTAAAAAGCCCCTTTTTGCAGGCACAGCACCATAGATAGACCCATGATACTGATAGATGTGAAGGTCTTTGTAAATCGGCGCATCATTATCAAGAATTTGTAATTCCATGCCTTCATAAGCGGCATCACCCTTTAAAGGGGCTCTGATACCTAAGCCATTATTGGCTCCAGGAGTTAGCTGAAATTCAAAGCGATAAATAAAATCGCTAAATTCTTCTTTGGTAAACAAGTTGCCACCAGAACCTTTCCCTGGTTTTGGACGGATGGCTATGGTACCATCCTCTATAGTATAATCGGTCATATTACCCATCCAATTATGCATGTTCGTTCCATCAAAAAGCACTTTATACCCTTCCTTTTTTTCTTGTGCTGATAATTCAAAAGGTTTTACTTTTGGGAGCTCCTTGATATAAATATCGCGATAGGCTACCGGGGAGCCATGTGCCTGCAATTCAATCTGCTCCTCAGCAAAAATGGCCATATTTTTATCCCAATAATTTTCAAGGATCACATTATCAGTTACGAGAACTCCATTTAAATAAACAGTAACACGGTCACCTTTCATCAAAATGCGAAAGGTATTCCATTCATCTAGTTTATTATCAGCCACCTTAAGCGGCTTACTTTCGTTTATTTGATTGTTATACAAACCGCCGGATCCTACTTGGGCGCCATCTTTTATACGTGCATTATCCCAGATCTGTACCTGAGGGGTTCCTCGAAGATAGATCCCGGCATCTCCTTCCCCTTTTTTATCATCGATAATTTTCCAGTCTACCAGCATTTCGAAGTCGCCATATTTCTTAACTGTAGCGATGTTGTTTCCATGACCAGTGAAATGCAATTCACCATTCACCACTTTCCAGCTGTTTACCATCTCTGCATCGGCCTTTTCTTGTTGGGCTTCCAATGTTTTGGCACTCATTTTCGATCGTTTAATCGGATCTGCAACAAGCCCCTTCCAACCTTCCAGAGTGGTTCCATCAAACATCTGTACAAAGCCAGTACCTGGTTTCATTTGAGAGATGTATTTGCGCATTGCTTCTTTCTGGTATCCGCTATCGCCACCTGTAATCACTTCAATCGATTTATTCAACAGGCCAATAATCAGGTCTCCATTATAATCACCGGCTAGGGTAATATTCATTACTGCATTTGCTGCTGCCTGTTGTAAGGCTACATCATCTAAATATTTACCGGCAAAAACAATGGCATTAAAACTTTTAGCCTGTTCAGTAGCTTTTAATATCTTATTTTTCTGACTTGAATTTTGAGCTACTTCCATTGCATTACGCAGTAATAACAACTTCTGTTCGGCTGGAACTACACTACCTTTTATAGCGCTTAAATACCCATCGATAGCTGTATTCAAAAACTCAGCATTTTTTGTCTCACGTGCTATCTTAATTAACTCAGAAGCTGAGCTACCATCAACCCAGGTAGACAAAGCCACTATAGCTGCCTTCTGCGTTTGCTCATTACCTGAATGATAGGCATCAGACACTGTTTTTAATGCTTTCTGCCCCCCCAGACTTGCAAGTACTTTGTAGAAAAGTAATTTTTTGTTTTCCGGACTTGCAGCCATTTGTTGTAATACCGCATCAACCTGCTGGGAATTCTCTTCACTACCATTCACTGCAGCAATAATTGCCGCCTGTATGGCCGATTCCTGCTCACCCGAGGTTTCATTTAGTAATGAAAATAGTTTTGGTAAATCATCCTTTACCACAACATGACTTAATGCTTTGTAAGCAGCCTGCTGTACTTCTGGATTTTTATTTTTCAGTTGGTTGTAAACCGTACTTATTTCTGCATTCGCAGCACGTGAAGCAATAATATTGATCAACGCAATCTGTACATTAGGTTTAGCACCAGGAATAGCATTAGCAACCCTTTGCGCAATTCCATTTCCTTTCATTCTATTGATAGCTCCAGAAATTGCTGCAACATCTGTAGTATCTCCCTTACTCATGGCCTTCAACAAATCACCAAGTACCTGGTCCTGGCCAATATTAGTTGCGGCATTTATAGCCGCAATTTTGACCTTTTTATTTTTAAACAACTTAAGTACTGCTGGTAAAGCTTCCTTAACTCCACTCTCGCCAAACATATATACGATATCTGCTTTCGCATCATCATCAACCTGGCCTAATTTCTTAATCCAGGGACCAATTGATGCAGCAGTTACATAGGGAACAGCATATTTGAGTGCAGTGGCACGGTATATTGCATTCTTATCTCCAGCTGCTTTCAAAAGAATTTCTTGATTGTTTTCCTTATCGGATTCCACTAAGATCTTCAAAGCGCCTGTGCGGAAGCCCACCTGGTCGTCGGCAGTGGTTTTATCCAGTATTTTTTTTCCAACCTGTTTTGCAAGTGACACATTGCCATTTTTCATTAATTGCTCCGCGTAAATCAGATAAGCCGCAGCGGCATAGGTATTTTCAAATCTATACTTACTTCTTTCAGCTGCACTTGCAAGTATGCTTTCTGATGAAGGATCTGCAATATAAGCCAGGGCATAGAGGGATGACTTTTCGGTATTACTATCACTGTTTAAAGCCAGCGCATTAATTGTGTGTGAGGCCTCCTTAAAACGACTATCTCCCAAGGCTTCAATAAGTGACAGTTTTGCAGGGCCATTGGCCTGCTTTAATGCATTTAATAAGGCCGTTTTTGAGGAAACAGTATTGATTTTAACCAAGGCTCTTCCCGCAGGATCTGCCAAAAGTGGATCCGTCAAATATTCTTGTAAATAAGAAACAGCTGCATCATCACCAACTAGCTCCAGCTGGCTGATTATAAACGATTTATTTTGAGGGTTCGTAAGTTTGGGTAAAGCTTTGCAATATGCATTAGCGGCCATTACTCTCCAGTTTTCTTTTCCTTTCTGGCTAACATAGGCGGAGAAACCACCTATTGCATATTCTAATCGTGAATTATCACCCTGACCCGGTGCTGCAAGTTTGGTTATTAAGGTTACATAACCATCTTCACCCAACTGAGCCAGGTCTTTCATATTATTGTCTAATAGTTTTGCGTCCTCCGCTGGCATTTGAGCCAGTAAATCGGCAATCCGGGTAGTTACGGTACGCTGGTCATTTTTTTCCTGTGCTTGTGCTACATTGTTTAGCGTTAGCATAGCCAGTAGAATAACGAATATATTTTTTATCATTGTTTTATTGGTAAAGTGTTCGTCTGAATTGTCTTTAAAGACCTGGTTAATTAAATTGTAAAAGGCGCACGCATTACAGGATTTATCAACCTATTTGCCCCTTCGTCGTCTATAAATTCCTGTTTTACCGGATCAAACTTTAACGAACGACCTAGCCTTAACGCGATTAATCCCATATTTACAATATTGCAGGATCGATGTCCATTCTCTTCATTTAAAGCAAATTTTTGTCTGGTCTTTACAGAAGTTACAAAGTCTGTCATCTGCGGCGCAGGATCAGGGAACGCGGCCAATTTTCTCTCCAGGTCTGGAATATCCGATTTAAATCCAGGGTACAATTTACCCTTAGGCCCTTCTATATAAGGGACATTTGTATCTTTCCCTTCACCGTCTAAAATGATTTGGCAACCATCGGCATAAGTATAAGTGATCCGTCTCCAGGTACCCACTGCATCTGTATGTTGTTGTGGGGCATCGATCTCTACGGAAACCGGGCTTGTATCATCTTTACCTAAAAAGTATTGGATAGGATCAATGTAATGCTGTCCCATGTCACTCAATCCACCGCCATCATAATCCCAATAACCACGGAAAGTCTGATGAACGCGATGCTCATTGTATGGCTTATAAGGTGCAGGACCAAGCCACCTATCATAATCTAATTCTGGTGGGACAGGCTGAGGTTCAAGATTGTCCTTACCTATCCAATAAAACTTCCAGTCGTAACCCGTATGTTTTCCAACGGTCACCTTTAAAGGCCAACCTAATAAGCCACTGTCTACTAATTTCTTAACAGGCTTTACTGTGGTTCCCATTCCGTAAAAATTATCTTTGAATCTAAACCAGGTGTTCAGACGAAACATGCTGCCATGTTTCTGCACAGCCTCCAGTACACGTTTACCCTCACCAATGGTATGAGTCATCGGTTTTTCACACCAAATATCTTTGCCGGCTTGAGCAGCATCAACAGACATGATGCCATGCCAGTGTGGAGGCGTTGCAATGTGTACAATATCTACTTCCGGCAGCTTAAGTAACTCCCGGTAATCATTAAAGGTTTTAACCCCTTTATCAAGCATCGATACTGCTTTGCTCAAATGCCTGGTATCCACATCGCATATTGCCACAACCTGAGTTCCGTCGTAGTCGAAATGCCCACGCCCCATGGAACCGACGCCAATTACAGCTTTTGTTAGCCTATCGCTAGGTGCAATAAAGCCAGTTCCCCCTAATACATAACGTGGCACAATGGTAAAAGCTGCAAGCCCTATGGCAGTTTTTTTAAGAAAATCTCTCCTTGAATCTGGTGTTTTTGTTTTTTTAGGTTCCATTATTATTTGATGATGTTGTGGCCTTATCTCATAAGACTTTAAATTTATATAAAATATCAATTAAAGATCCCTTGCCAAGAAAATTTGAATCGTTTAATCAACAATAGTTCTGCAATAACTATTACTGCAGAACCTGATACTTAACTATTAATGAAGTGTTGGATCAAAAGTTCCGCCCCAATCTTTATTCTGTTCCAACTTTTCTGTCTTTCCGATAATAGATTGTGAAATCGGGGCAAAGTAATATTTATCTGGCAAAACATTCAATTGTACACCTGTTCTTGGAATTTGCAACACGACATACTTAAAATCATTTTCCTTTAACTGGTTGTTAGTTGCAAGTGTTTTTGCCTGAGTAATAGGCATTTCAGATCCGTCTGGCAGTATTGCAATTGCTTCGATACCGAATTTAGGTACATTGTTTAACACACTGAACAATCTCCAGCGACGTAAATCATTGAACCTATGTCCCTCAAAACACAATTCAACATTTCGCTCTTCCATGATTGCCTTTCTAATTTCCTCCCTGCTTGTTCCTGTGATCCCATATTTACTGTCTGCTCCTTGCGCTATGCCTGCACGTTTACGAATCTGTGTTAAAATATCCAAAGCATCGGCAGAATGACCAGTTTCATTTGCCGCTTCCGCATAATTTAGCATCACTTCTGCAAATCTCATTAATACGAAATCCGTGTCATATTGCTCAACTTGTTCCTGCTTTAAATCCAAGCGGTTATTTTTTGCGATAAAAAATCCGGAATAACGGTTTCCATTTTCTGATTTATCTGTAGAATTAGGGTTGATGCCGAAATTATCCAGGGAAGGGGCTACACCAAGACCGGTATACTGTCTATATCCATCCACTTTCCCAGAAACAGGGAAGGTTTTGGCATTCCACAAGATAGATTTGTTAAACCTAGGATCTCTATTTTCCCAATAAGATTTCAAAAACTGTTCTTCTGTTTTATAGTATATGCCCGTAGGGTCGTTGTACATTTTTCCGTCTTTCATCGGAAACGCTTTTATAAAGTTCCAGTTCGGAGAAGCACTTGCCGGTCCTCTGCTCAATGACCCCGGACGAGTTCCATTGTCCCAGTTTGCGGTTTTATTTGGGAACTTATTAATCACAGAAAAAACAACCTCTGGATTTTTCTCTACTAGTGCAATATTTGAATAATCATCTACTAAACTAAAATTTTGCGCTTTTAATTCATCGTATGCTAACTTATTAGCCGTGTAAGCATCAGCCCAGTAAGCATTATCCCATGGATTTGCAGGATTAAACTGAGGAGAGGCTTTATACAACATCACTTTAGCTTTAAATGCAAGGGCGAAATTACCGTCAATTTTACCCCAATCACCAGAGGATGGTGCGATCCGTTTTGGCAGGGTTGCAATTGCCTGATCCAAATCTTGAACAATAAACTCAAAGCATTCCCGGGTAGAATTTCTGGGCACATCCAGTTCATCTTTATACCTATCCTGAGGAATTTTAATGTAAGGAACGCCACCGTAAGTACTTACCATGCTAAAATAAATATAGGCCCTTAAAAAATAAGCCTGACCGAGAATGTTATTTTTTTCAGTAGGTGGTAAAGAGCCTGCTTCTACATCTACTAAGGCTTGATTTATTAAACGGATCCGGCGATAATCCCAGTTGCCTAGTCCGCCGTTTGTAATACTAACCGCATCAGGAAAGAAAGGAACCCCCGCCAATTGATCTGATCTAAAATCAGCACTGGCACTCCAGTTGCCAAAAACAGAATAAATGTTTGCCATATACGCGTTCGCCAAGTTGGCATCATTCCAAACCTTTTCCGGGCTATAACTATTTATATTTTCTACATCTAACACCTTTTTACAGCTAGTAGAGAACGATATTATTAATATATATAAGATGATTTTTTTCATGATCTATCTGATTATCTTTAAAATTTGATATTTAATCCAAGTGTAAATGTTTTCATTACGGGGAAAGAATCATAATTATTCTGTTCCGGGTCATGAAATTCTTTCATATCTGAAATGGTCAGTAAGTTAGTGCCATTAAAAAACAACTGGGCACTTTTGAGCTTCACTTCGTTAAGCCAGCCTTGTGGTAAATTATAAGCGACGTTCAGATTTCTCAGCCTCAGGTAAGCACCGTTTCTAATCCAGAAGGTAGAGTTTTCAGTTCCGGATTCCGCCCAGTTATTCCCAGTCACACGTGGATATTTTCCATTTGGATTTTCCGGCGTCCATACGTCCCCGGCCCATATCGGGTAATAGGTTCTAAAGCTGCCGCCATGTTGACGCATACCTCCGCCCTCAAGGTTACTGATGATCCTATCATATGCACCAACACCCTGGAAATGGGTATCTAGCGTAAAACCTTTCCAACTTACGTTAAAACCTAATCCGAAATTAATGCGTGGTGTGTTATTGTTACTTAACAACTGGATATCATTGCCATCTATTTTTCCATCCGGTGATGGGGTAAAGTTATCCCCTCTGACGTCTTCATATATAATTGCGCCTAAATATGGCGTACGTCCATAGGTCTTATAGCCACTGGCAATCAGTTCATCTAATTCCGTTTGGGTACGGACAATTCCCTTAGCCTTAAATCCAAATAATCTGTTGGCAGGTTGCCCAATGGCAGACTGCCAGGCGCGGGGACCTCCTGGTAAATAGTCAGCACCCTGATCTAAAATATCCCATTGGTCTTTTGCATAACCAACATT
Organism: Pedobacter sp.; assembly: GCF_045627485.1. GTDB lineage: Bacteria > Bacteroidota > Bacteroidia > Sphingobacteriales > Sphingobacteriaceae > Pedobacter. The sequence continues at coordinate 29,267 of NZ_JAZQNU010000120.1, forward strand.
TCCGTAAACACTAAATAAAACTTCTTTGTCAAGGGCACTTTTCCAGTTTAAGGTAAGCTCAGATCCACGGAAAGACCTTTGTGCATAATTTTCGGCAGCAAGAGCTTGCCCATAAGAATCAGGTAAAGTCACGGTTCGCGGGCCTAATATGTTTTTCATTTTATTTCGAAAGACTTCAACACTTCCCGATAAACTGCGGTTAAGGATTTCAAAATCAAGCCCAATATTAGAATTTTCAATGGTTGCCCAAGTTACATTTGGGATGGGTGTCGCTCCGGGAGCAATGGTTGTATATAGGTTATCGCCAAACATATACGCCCCGGAATTTACGTAAGTAGAAGTATAAGTAAATGCTGGAAGCGGATCACTATTGATATCTAAAAGGTTTCCCGTTGTACCATGAGAAATTCGCAATTTCAAGTCATCAACCCAACTCACCGAATTCTTGAAAAATTCTTCCTGAGAGGCGCGCCAGGCTAAGGAAACGGAGGGAAAAAAGCCCCATCTGTTTTCTGTAGAGAAGAGCGTGCTTCCGTCATATCTGAATGCAAAATCAGCCAGGTAACGGTTATCGAAATTATAATTCAACTTACCCACCCAGGCCTGGCTAGCGCCTAATCCTTCGAAGCCACTTCCCGTTCTATTCGCTTCATCATTTGAATACACGAACATCTGATCAATTGAAGTCAGCGGATTGGAAGCTTTAGAGGTTACGTTATAATGATGACGCTCTGTTTGTTCCCAAACAGCTAAGGCGTTTACTGTATGCTTGCCAAAAGTACGGTTATAGGCTAGGTAAGCATTTAATTGATACTTCCATCCATTTTCTGTTTGGTACCTCAAAAAAGGCTGGGCCTGACTAAAATTAAAAGTATTGGTATTGTTTGGATCAGGTGCTCCTGGAATGAAACGGTTACCACCAGGATCTTTAGAGATAAAAGCATAGTTTTTTTGAAATGTCATGTACCATTTACGCAGGTAGTCATTGCCTTCGTAATTTCCGACCATTTTCGCAGAAAGTCCTTTAATAAATTGATCTAACTTAATGTCCATTGTTAAAATGGAATTTACTTGTCTTTTAGTAGTGTGGATATAACGATCTCCCATAACCTGATCAATCACATTCCAGGCTTGCCAGCTTCCCATTGGTGTTTGTACCGGAAAATCAGTGACGTGATTTGCAGGCGTACCATCGCGTTCGGTATAAAAAGGGTATAATTTAGGCCAGTTGAATGTAACACGATAAAAATCGCCTACGTTATAATCGTCATCCGTGTCGAATGGCCAATAGAAACGATCGTGATTTTGTTGGGCAGCCGAGATATTCAGGTTCAATGAAATGGCCTCATTTAATTTGGCAGTAACATTGGAGCGTAGGTTAAACTTCCCATAATCTAAATTTTTATAAGAACCGTCTTCTCCTGTATAACTTGCTTGTGCATAATAGTTGATCTTTTCGCTACCGCCATTTACACCAAACAGATATTTCTGCGTCATTGGGTTCTGCCAGATCCAGTCGTTAACATTATAGTTTTTATCTTTGAAATAATCGAATTCCCGTTGTCCGTTTGGCAGTGGATCTCCCCTGAATGATGCTACCCGATTTTGATAAGTCAGCTCATCTGCAGCAGTGGTTAAGTCTGCCAGTAAAGTTTGGGTTGGCCTTGCAGTGGTAAATGAGGTTTGAAAATTAAAAACAGGTGCTTGATTCGACCCTTTTTTTGTGGTAACCACCACCACGCCATTTCCTGCCTGGGAGCCATACACTGAAGCCGTTGCTGCATCTTTTAAAACCGTCATCTGATCAATCTCATTCGCGTCTAAGGCATCAAAATCCGCTTTCGTTTTTATGATTCCATCAATAACAATCAAAGGTGATCCAAAAGACCCCCGGATTCTAATGTTAGAACTCGCCCCAGCTAAACCGGAAGAATTGGTAACGGTCACCCCAGCGGCCCTTCCGGCAAGTGCATTGGAAAGATTAGTGACCGGCACATTGTCTACCTTACCCATGTTGATGGAGGATACGGCCCCTGTGATATCTGATTTCTTCTGCGACCCATAGCCAAGCACCACCACTTCATCCAGGTCATTTTTAGTTTCTTTCAATACGATGGTAAGATCATTTTTTGCAGGTACTACTTGCGTTTGGTATCCCAAATAAGCAATTCTTATCGAATCGCCAAGCTTCACATTTTTTAAGATAAACCTACCATCCGGATTGGTTTGCGTATTATTTGATGCACGCAACACAGATACTGTTGCTGCAGGGATAGGTAATGATGCCTCATCTATAACCCTTCCCCTAATTTCTATTATATCTGTACTCTGGGCAAATGCAGCGCCGGCCACATTTAAAAATAGAAACAGAAAAGTGTAAAAGCTTTTCTTGTAAGAAAAAAACTTTGTTGTAAAAACTTTGCTAAGGCAAATTTTAGGTTTGGTAGTTAGTTTAGGTTGGTTCATAGTTAATTTGTGGTGTAACTAGGTTGGTTGTTTTATTCCAGGACATTTGCTAATAGAAGTGGTTAAATTCTAAACAAATGGTTTTGTTTAGGAAATATAATGACATTCTTTGTTTAAGTTTATTAGAAATACAATTTTTTTATTCAAAAAAATTAGTTTTACTAAAAAATTAACAAAGTAGACAACTATTACATTAATTAATTCACTTAATCAATGAATCTTTCATTATTAAAAAACATAATATTATCAGAAAGCAAAAATGATAAGCATCTGAATCATAAATACAGAATTCTGAAGCATCTCTTTTGCGAAGGATCGTCTTCCATATCAACTTTGTGTGATGCTGTGGGTGTTAGTACACCAAGTATGATAAAACTTGTAATAGACCTTATAAATATAGGCTGGGTAGAAAAAAGTGGCAGTGGCGCGTCTGTTGGAGGAAGAAAACCAGACTTATACGCTTTAAAAGACGAAAGAGCCTTAATTATCTGTGTAGATGTAGAGTTGTGCGACACCAAAATAGCCGTTCTCGATAATAACTGTAATTTTATATCAGAGGTAAAAACATTTCCCTTACCTCTTTCTAAAAACAGGAGCGATTTTTTTTCTATTTTACTTCCTCACCTGAATGAAGTTTTGCAATCAGATCATATCGACAAAAGTAAAATCATAGGATGTTATGTTGGCATGCCAGGTTTAGTAAACACTGAAAAAGGTGAAAACTATAGTTATCTGATTGATAACTTTGAAGACGGCTCCTTAGTTCAAGCCTTTGAAAAAGCCCTTAATTTACCCGTAATAGTTCAAAATGATATGGCTGGATCTGCCATTGCTGAAATACGCCATGGACTTGCAAAAGGTAAAAAGAATGTTCTGGTACTACTTATGGATTGGGGGGTTGGCCTTGGGATTGTAATGGATGGGAAGTTAATAAGAGGAGCTACAGGTTTTTCGGGCGAGTTCGGGCATATTCCTTTTGTGGAAAATGGCGCACTTTGCTATTGCGGAAAACACGGTTGTTTAGAAACTATAGCATCTGGAAATGCACTATCAAAAACGGCTAAAGATGGTCTTTTACAAGGTAAAAAATCTATGTTAAATGAGCTATCGAAAGTAGAACTTGACAGAATAGAGCCAGAGGTAATTATTAATGCCGCAAATAGGGGCGATCAATATGCCATCCAACTATTATCTAACATTGGAGCAAACATGGGTAAAGGAATATCAATTCTTATTCAATTATTTAACCCGGAAATCATTGTGTTAAGCGGAAAAATTGCGAAGGCCAAGCAATACATTACTCTTCCCATGCAGCAATCTATAAATACCTACTGTATGACGCAGATAAGAGAAGAAGTTACTATAGAATCCTCAGATCTTGGTGAGAACTCCAGACTTCTGGGCTATGCAACAGATGGAATTGATCGATTTTTAGATGCTTACCTTAAAAAACAAAAAAAGTAAAAAATTAGAATCGGCACTTATTCCATTGATGAGGCTAGCAGGAGGGGCATCCTGATCAGATCAAGACTTGGGGAACCACCTCATTATTACCAAAAACGGCGCTGAAAGTTATCTCCTACGGGTAGATATTCTTACCCCTTAGTCTACTTTGTTACTGGACCGACCTAACAACGACTCAGGAACGACATTTCGACGGGATTCGTACGGCAACTCTCGGATGATTGTCGTACGAATCCTGTGCCTGTTACGTGTCATCTCTGCTCTATCATGAGACTTGAGTGGAAGCGCATACACCCTGTTTAATCTATTGAATTGGGATTAGAATTACAATGAACCACCTGGAAAAGATGACTGAGCATTTACCGGCTTACATCAATCTTAATTGAAGAAAAACCCCTTAAAACAAAGTCTTAAGGGGTTTTGAATGCTTTGCTATGTTTATAGCTTTGCCTAAGGTTGTGGTCCCGACGAGAATCGAACTCATATCTAAAGTTTAGGAAACTTCTATTCTATCCGTTGAACTACGGGACCAGTAACTTACCTCACTACGCTACCATTACTATGGTTTTGTACAGGTGCCACAAAAGTAAGTTTTCCATCTGAATTTTCAGACATTAATATCATTCCTTGTGATAATATTCCTTTAATTTCTCTTGGAGCCAGGTTTACTACCACACACACCTGCTGGCCAATCACTTCTTCCGGCTTAAAAAACTCAGCAATACCCGAAACAACCGTACGTTGGTCAATACCTGTGTCAAGCGTTAACTTCAGCAGCTTTTTAGTTTTTTCAACCTTTTCTGCAGCAATAATCGTAGCAACGCGGATATCTATTGAACTAAAGTCCTCGAACTTAATGTTCTCCTTTGCCGGAGCAGCTACAGCGTTTGCAATCGTATTATCAATCTTGCTTTGGTTTAACTTATCGATCTGTGCTTGTACTTCCTCATCTTCAATCTTCTCGAACAATAAAACCGCTTCATTGATTTTATGACCACGGGGCAACAAGTCCATTTTACCGGCGTCTTCCCATAAATTACCACCGTAATTTAGCATTTTCATCAACTTGCCAGCAGTAAATGGCAAGAAAGGCTCCATTAAAATCTCCAGGGTGGCAACAATATGCAAACTAATGTTCATAATGGTACGAACCCGATCCTCATCAGTTTTGATCAATTTCCAGGGTTCCGTTTCTGCCAGGTATTTGTTACCTAAACGCGCCACATTCATTACCTCACCTAAGGCCTCTCTGAAACGGTAATTCTCCATCGACGCACTTACCTTTGCAGGCGCAGCAGCCAATTCATCAATCACTAACTGGTCTTCGGGAGTTACATTCATCAACATCGGCACATGGCCCTCAAAGTACTTGTGTGTTAACACCACTACCCGGTTAATGAAGTTACCCAACACGGCAACCAGTTCATTATTATTTCTCGCCTGAAAATCCTTCCAGGTAAAGTCATTATCCTTCGTCTCCGGCGCTGTTGCCGTTAAAACATAACGAAGCACATCCTGCTTGTCTTTAAAGTCTACAAGGTACTCATTAAGCCACACCGCCCAATTTTTGGAGGTAGAGATTTTCTGTCCTTCCAAATTAAGGAATTCATTAGCTGGAACATTATCAGCTAAAATATAATCACCGTGAGCCATTAGCATCGCCGGGAAGATGATACAGTGGAAAACAATATTGTCTTTACCAATAAAGTGAACCAGCTTTGTTGAATCGTCTTTCCAGTAGTCTTCCCAGTTTCCTTTTTCTAATTCATTTTGGTTAATGTAATATTCGTCGGCTTTTGGATTCCAAACATCCAGACGGGCATATTCAAACAACTCTTTAGTTGCAGAAATATAGCCGATAGGAGCGTCAAACCATACATATAATACTTTGCCTTCAGCACCTTTAACCGGAACTTTTACCCCCCAGTCCAGATCCCTGGTCATAGCACGAGGCTGCAAACCTGCGTTTAACCAGCTTTGGCATTGGCCATAAACATTTGGCCGCCATTCTTTATGGCTTTCAATATAGCTGCGTAATTTATCTTCGTATTTATCCAACGGCAAGAACCAGTTTTTGGTTTCTTTACGCACTGGTGGCTCTCCAGAAAGGGTCGATTTTGGGTTAATCAGGTCCGTTGCATTCAACGTGCTGCCACAGTTCTCACATTGATCGCCATAAGCATTCTCATTACCGCATTTCGGACAAGTACCTGTAATATATCTGTCGGCCAAAAAGGTTTGTGCCTTTTCATCGTAATATTGTTCCGTTACTTCTTCAGTAAAAACACCTTTTTTATACAAGGTTTCGAAAAAATCTGAAGCCGTATGGTGGTGTGTTAACGATGAAGTGCGGTGATAGATATCAAAAGACACCCCAAACTCCATAAAAGAGTCGCCAATAATTTTGTGGTATTTATCAACGATTTCCTGTGGACTAACACCCTCTTTTTTTGCCTTTAGCGTAATGGGAACGCCATTTTCGTCAGATCCGCAAATAAATTTCACCTCTCTTTTGTTTGCACGAAGGAAACGTACGTAGGTATCTGCGGGTAAATACACACCTGCCAAGTGACCGATGTGAACCGGACCATTGGTATAGGGTAAAGCCGCTGTAACGGTATATCTCTTTATTTTACTGTTATCCAAAACTATTTTTATTATTTTGCCCAAAGATAACAGTTTTACCAATGATTAATCAGCCCCCTTATTTAAAAAAGAACGACAAAATTGCCATTGTTTCTCCGGCAAAGAAATTACCGAAACGGATTGACAATGCTGTGGAGTTGTTTAAACAATGGGGACTGGAAGTAATCATTGGAGAAAGCGTATATGCTGAATGCCATCAGTTTGCTGGAGACGATGCATTAAGGACGCGCGATATCCAACATTTTTTAGATGACCCATCCATTAAAGCCGTCGTGGCGGCACGTGGTGGTTATGGTACCATCCGCATTATCGATGAACTTGATTTTACCGCTATGCGAGTTAGCCCCAAATGGTTCGTTGGATTCAGCGACATAACCGTTTTGCTTTCGCACCTGTTTCAAACGCTTGGAATGCAATCCATCCACGCCCAAATGCCTTATACTTTCGACGAAGGGACTCCTGAATCGCTGGAATCTTTACGCAGGGCACTATTTGGCGAAGCCTTGCAATACCAATACACCAGCACCTTTACTAATCGTCCGGGTCAAACTGAGGGCGTTCTAATCGGTGGCAACCTCACCCTGCTCGTCATGATGCAGGGCTCTATATCTGAAATGGATTATACAGATAAAATTTTGTTCATTGAAGACGTGGGTGAAAGCGAAGCTTCCATAGACCGCATGATGCGTATGTTGAAACGCTGTGGTAAACTTGCCCACCTTAAAGGACTGATCGTTGGTGCCTTCAATGAAATTCCCGAAGAGAAAATTCCTTTTGGGCAAAGCCCAGAGGAAGTTATCTGGGATGCAGTAAAAGAATATAATTATCCCGTGTGCTTTAATTTTCCTACTGGACACATAGACGACAATAGGGCAATGATATTGGGAGCAACCGCTTCGTTTGCTGTAGAACAGGATGGCTCTGTCCAGCTTATTCATCATCCAGCGAATCTATAATAGCTTCTATTCGAGTCAGCAACTTCCCGTAGTGATATTTAGACTATCATTCTGCAGTTTAGCGTTTGAACAACAAAACATTCTTTAAAAGCCATTATTTACGGATTCCCGTAACCATGAGAACTATCTGAAAGTTACATTTGATTATATTCCTTTTTGGTAGGAGGAATATCACGTTAGTTCCAGTACGTTGGGTGTGATTTAGCCCGGGTTATGCAAATAGCCCGGGCTTTTTTGTGATTTTATTTAAATATTGTTGTAATGACGGAGGATCTTCGCGACGCCATAGCTAGCTTAAAATATAGGGCAAAAAAATAGCAGCAAAACTTAATTTGCTGCTATTGGATCAAATAATTATCTTTTGTGCGTAGCACAATCAGTTAATAGCCTGGGTTCTGCTGATCTCTAATTAATGGATTCGCATTCACTTCAGACAATGGGAAA
>NZ_JAZQNU010000121.1:0-10916 GCF_045627485.1 Pedobacter sp.
GATAGATTTTAGAGTTTTAGGAAAAGATATTTTTTTAAGATTGTTACAGAAGAAGAAACTGGCCATTCCGATATGTTCAATGCCTTCCGGAATACTCATTTTAGGCTACCGTACCGACTTAAGTAAGGAAACCCTAGCGGCTTATGCGCAAACAGGGACCATCCACGCGCTATCAGTTTCAGGCATGCATGTGGGCATCATATACCTGGTGCTTCATAATCTGCTTCAGTTTATGAACCGGTCCAGGACATTAAAAATATGCAGGTGCCTGTTGATCGTTGCTTTGATCTGGTGTTATGCTTTGTTAACCGGGTGCTCCCCTTCGGTGTTGCGATCAGCTTTTATGTTGAGCACCTTTATTATCGGTAAAACGATGAGCAGGCATAGCAACAGTTATAATACCATGGCCTTCTCGGCGCTGGCTTTACTCATCTACCAGCCTCTGCTCCTGTTCGACCTCGGTTTCCAGCTCAGCTTTTTATCTGTATTTGGCTTAATTTACCTTCAACCCCTTCTGTACCGCCTCTTTTATTTTAAAGCACTTTTGGCAGATAAACTATGGAGCTATACCGCATTATCCATTGCCGCACAGCTCACTACATTCCCATTGAGCGTTTATTACTTCCACCAGTTTCCAATACTTTTTTTGTTCAGCAACTTGTTTATTCTGCTGCCGGTTTCCCTTATTATGTATATCGGATTGCTGATGCTGTTGACTAAGCTAGAATTCCTGGCTCCGCTGCTCGAATACCTGCTTAACTTTATGAATGCCGGGCTCACCTGGATTGCCAATTTATCCTTCGCTACCATTTCATCCATCTGGTTATCTTCTTTCGAGTTAATTTTGCTGTTGTTGCTCGTAATTTTTGCCCTCCGGTCCTTCATCATGGCAAAGAAACGTGCCTTATTTATAGCCGCATGGACGTGCTTAGCGCTACAAAGTTCAGTGACTATCAAGTTGCTGCTCGCCAGGCAGCAGCAAAAGACCATTGTATTTAAACTTTACAAACACCAGGCAGTTGCCTTTATTGATGGCCAACACGCATTGCTATACACGGATTTAGAACCACAAAGCGCTGCTTTCCAGTATTCTATTAAACCTTGCTTAGACCTACACCACGTCACTTCCTTACAAATAAAAAATGCCTATTCTGATTTCAAGAAAATAAACCATCTTTGATAAAACAACCTATTCCAAGTATATGACAGAACCTTTGGTTTTATATTCGGTAGCTGACCGGATAGCCACGATCACGCTAAACAGGCCTGACAAACGTAACGCACTTAACCCCGAACTGGTTAAACTCCTCACAGATTACATGCTTGAAGCAGCAGACGATGATGATGTCAAAATCATTATTCTCAAAGCCAATGGTACCAGCTTTAGCGCCGGTGCCGACCTCGCTTACTTACAGGAATTACAAACGTATACCTATGAAGAAAATCTCGCTGACTCAAAGAATTTAAAAAATTTATTTACAACTATTTACTACCTGCCAAAGGTAGTAATTGCACAGGTAGAAGGACATGCCATTGCTGGCGGTTGCGGACTGGCCACAGTCTGCGACTTGATCTTTTCGGTACCCGAAGCGAAGTTTGGTTATACAGAAGTTAAACTTGGTTTTGTTCCTGCCCTGGTATCCTGTTTCCTGTTGCGAAAAACCAGTGAAACCATCGCTAAACAGATTTTGCTTACCGGCGAATTGTTCAGTGCCGAGCGGGCTTTAGCCTATGGTTTAATAAATTTTGTAACAAACAAAGAAGCGATTAATCAAAAAACAAGAGAATTTGCCTTAAATTTGTGCAATCAAGCTTCAACTAATTCACTCATGGTAACCAAACAGCTCATTGGTCAAACAACCAATACGCAGTTAGAAAAAACGCTTGAATTGGCTGTGCAGATCAATGCAAGAGTTAGGGATAGCGACGACTTCAAAAAAGGCATAAGCGCATTCCTGAATAAGGAAAACATTAATTGGTAACCTAAAAAATCGAAATAATGCTTAAATCAATCAAAACCAGCGTACTTGCGCTGTTGTTAATCGGTACAGCGGCTTACGCCCATGCCCAGAAGAAAATCTCACAGGGTACTATTGTGTATGGCGTTTCCTACGAGCTTTCGCCAGAACAGAAGTCGAGCATTGACGTATCGGCCCTGCCAAAAGAAAACAAAATGGAATTTAATGGCAACATCTCTAAACTAGCGATGGAGATGGGACCAACAATGCTAACCATTTATAAAGATGGCGCAGAAAATACTGCCTTATTACTAATTGACATTCCAGTTGCTCAAAAACAGATTGCAACAAAAATGTCTAAAGAAGACATCGAAAAACAAGCCGGTTCTATTAAATATAGTGATTTCAAGGCAACTGGTGTAAAAGAAACCATTTCCGGTTACCAGACGGAAAAATACACCTATAAAGATGATAAAGGTTCTGACTATGAGCTTTGGTTAACTAAAGACATTGAATTAACACCTGGTGCAACCAATACAGAATTTAAGGATTTGAAGGGTACACCAATTAAATTTACATTGAACCAAAATACCATAAAAACCACCATGACGATAAAAAGCATCAAGGATAGTGCGGTAGGTCCATTTTCATTAGCAGTACCTGAAGGGTATGAGGTTATGACCATGGCAGAGTTAGAAGCTTTGAGAGGTGGAGGTTAGTCATAAATGTTAAAAAGTCTTCTTTTTTTTGTTCGTTTTTACTTATTCTGGCTCATCTTTTTTTTCACAGACCGGGCACTTTTCCTAGCCTTTCATCAGGAAAAATTACGTGAGGTACCTTTAAAAACAACATTAGCTACTTTTCATAATGCTATACCCATAGATTTATCTACGGCTGGTTACCTGAGTGTTATTCCATTATGCATTTATCTCTTCTGGTTCTTCAATGGCCGCAAGTCAGTAACGGTAAAAGGAATAAATATTTACAATACTATTTTAATTATTGCCTTCAGTATAATTGCAGCAATTAACTTCAACATCTACCGGGAATGGGGTACAAAACTCAATGCAAAGGCATTGGGTTTTGCCTTTACCGATCCTGTGGAAGCTTTTGCTTCTGGCGCCTCCTCCCCCTTGTTACCCACCATCGTTATCATCACAGTGTTATTGGTGACCGGCTTTATATGGAAAAAACTCCTGCTGGGCAGAAATCTCTATTTTGTGGCCATGCCCATCTGGACAAAGCTTATCATTGCCTTTTTGTTGTTGGGCGGCAACTTTCTGATCATCCGGGGTGGTTTTGGTGTATCTACCATGAACCAAAGTTCCGCTTATTTCTCTGACAATCTGCTCCTTAACCAGGCCGCTGTAAACACAGAATGGAATTTATTTAAAAGTGCACTTACTTCAGGCAACGCCAGTAAAAATAAATACCTTTATTACAGCAAAGCAGAAGCCGAAGAAACGGTAAGCGACCTGTATGCGGTAGAAAAAGACACTACCATCCACATGCTTACCACAAACAGGCCCAATGTTGTGCTGTTTATTATGGAGAGCTTTACTGCTGATTTAACAAAAAGCGTGGGTGATGCCACTGAAGATATTACACCACACTTCGATGATATGACAACCCAGGGTGTTTTATTTAATAGAATTTACTCCACAGGTAACCGTACCGATAAAGGTCTGATTGGCACTTTAGCGGCCTACCCGAGTCTGGGAAATGGCAACATGGTGAAGTTTACCAATAAAATGGAAGCCATTCCGGCGATCTCCCAGGAGTTCTTAAAAAATGGCTATGCCACCTCCTTCTTTTATGGCGGGCAATCAGAATTTGATAATTATAAAGCGTTTATCCTGAGTCATGGTTATCACCAACTGGTAGATAAAGGTAGTTTCAAAGAAAGTGAAATGAATTCTAAATGGGGCGCTTTTGATGGTGTGGTATTTAACCGGCAGCTTGCTGAGTTGAACAAGGTAAAACAGCCATTTTTCTCTACTGTGATGACGCTAACCAACCATGAACCTTTTGAGGTGCCTGGAGCTTATAAATTTGGCAACTTAACCAATGTAGAGGCCTTTAAAAGTACCGCCTATTACACAGATTCCTGTATTAACGATTTCCTGCAGCAGGCAAAAAAACAAAGCTGGTATAAAAATACCTTGTTTGTTTTTATTGCAGATCATGGACACATTTTACCTAAAATGACCAACGAGGTTTATATGCCTGAACGGTACCACGTGCCGATGCTCTTTTACGGTGATGTCATTAAACCAGAATACCGGGGTAAAAAGATGAATAAACTGGGCAGCCAGGTCGACCTTGCTGCCACGCTGATGAGCCAGCTGGACATGAATGCTAAACAGTTTATCTGGAGTAAAAACCTGATGAACCCCTACACCAAACCTTTTGCGTTTTTTAGCTGGGATAACGGACTGGGTATGATCACGGATAAACAAACAGTTAGTTTTGACAATACGGGAAAAAGTATTTTATTAAACACCAATACGGAAGACAAACAACAGACAGAAGAAACCCTTAAACAGGGTAAAGCATACCTGCAAACCGTTTTTCAACATTTTATAGAACTACAGCCATGAGATTAAAAAATCTAGCTTTCATTGTCATTTTTGTAGCCAGCATTGGGGGCCTTTTGCAACCTGTAAAGGCACAATATGGTGGCAACATCAACTGGGCAAAAAATGCAAACGCCTATTACCAGATTAGCGACCAGGGCATAGTTTCAATCACCCTGCCAAAAAACGACCGTAAGGTCGTTATCCCCGCAGCGTTATTAGGCACTAAAGGCTTACATGCCGGCAATATTAAATCTTTCCAGCTTTCGGAGGATGGACAAAAAGCGCTGATCTATACCAATACCAAAAAAGTATGGCGTTACGAAACCCGTGGCGACTACTATGTGGCCGACATCGCTACAAATACAGTTACCCAGATGGGTAAAGACAAACCTGCATCATCGTTAATGTTTGCAAAGTTTAATCCTGCCGGTGATAAAGTAGCTTACGTGTCTAAACACAACATCTATGTGGAAGATGTGGCCTCTAACACCAGCAAAGCCTTAACAACAGATGGTACCGACCGCATTATAAACGGCACGTTCGACTGGGTGTATGAAGAAGAGTTCGGCTGCCGCGATGGATTTAGCTGGAGCCCTGACGGAACAACGATTGCTTACTGGCAACTCGATGCCCGTAAGATCAGGAACTTCCTGATAATCGACAATACGGATTCCATTTATTCCTTCACCATCCCCATAGAATATCCTAAAGTTGGTCAAAACCCTTCTGCATGTAGGATTGGTGTGGTAGATATCAATACTGCTAAAACCACCTGGATGCCCGTTCCTGGCAATGATGTTCAACATTACATTCCACGTATGGAATGGATACCAAACAGTAAAGAAATAATATTACAGCAGATAAACCGCGAACAAAACGTAAGCAAAATTTTCGTGGCAGACGCACAAACTGCAAAAGTAAATGCGATTTACGAAGAAACTGATAAATCATGGGTTGATGCCGGTGAACCCTGGAAATGGCTAAATGGCAACAAAGAATTTATCTGGCAGAGCCAGAAGGATGGCTGGAAACATTATTACCGCATTAGTAAAGATGGTAAAAAGCAAACCTTAATTACTAAAGGCAATTATGATGTGATCGAACTTTCCTTAATTGACGAAAAGAACAATATGTTTTACTTCATGGCCTCCCCTACAAATGCCACCCAACAATACCTGTTTAAGACGAAATTAGATGGGAAAGGGAAACTAGAGCAGGTAACGCCATCCATATTAGCTGGTACGCACAGTTACGACATCTCTCCTGATGGCACCTATGCATTTCATGTTTTCCAATCAGCTAATTCCAGACCCCTTACAGAATGGATGAACCTGACTACTGGCAATCCACTATCGATGGACGGCAGTTTAACCAACCAACTGGGAAAAATACAGCCGCCAAAAAATAAAGTAGAGTTCTTTAAAATCACTACTGAAGATGGCGTGGAAATGGACGGCTGGATGAAAAAACCAGACAATTTTAACCCTGCCAAGAAGTATCCGGTACTTTTCTATGTGTATGGCGAACCGGCTTTCCAAACCGTTACAGATACCTACGGCGCTGGGATGAACCGCTTGTATGAAGGTGATATGGCTAAAGACGGTTACATCTACATTTCTTTAGATAACCGGGGTACCCCTGCACCTAAAGGTCGCGAATGGCGCAAAAGCATTTACAAGCAGATTGGCCGTCTGAATATCAGAGACCAGGCCATGGCGGCGAAAAAGATTCTGGAATGGCCATTCGTTGATAAAAACAGAATTGCGGTTTGGGGTTGGAGTGGCGGCGGTTCTTCTACCCTGAACCTGTTGTTCCAATATCCTGAAATCTATAAAACAGGAATTGCAATTGCTGCAGTGACCAACCAGCTTACCTACGACAATATTTACCAGGAACGTTATATGGGTTCACCTTTAAAAACCGTAGAGGCTTACGAGTTGGGTTCACCAATTCACTACGCGAAAAACTTAACGGGTAACTTGCTATACATCCATGGAACCGGTGATGATAACGTACATTATCAAAATGCTGAAATGCTGGTTAATGAGTTGATTGTACATAAAAAATTATTCCAATTTATGCCTTACCCTAACCGCAGCCACAGCATTAATGAAGGTGCCGGTACCACCGCACACCTTGCCGCTACTTTTACCAAATTTTTAAAAGAGAATTGCCCTCCGGGTGCACAATAAAGCGTTAATAACCACTTTAACAAAAAGCCGCCGTCTGTTTTTATGCAGAAGGCGGCTTTTTTACTTAAAAGAAATTATACCCGGACCCGACAGCAACCAATCCTAAATCCAGATTCAAAACCAATTCATTCCGTAATGAATCCAAGTTATCATTGAAAAACTTGGATTCAACTCGGACTGAACTTGGACTGAACTCGGACCGAGGGATAATTCCTCTCTAAATCCTGGATGCATTATTTTCGTTTTTTGCAGCTAAAATTTAGTCAAATATGAAATTTTAAGCGCTGCAAGCCGACAGTATAATTTCTTTAAGCGAAATTATAAATCCATTGGAACTTCCATGAACAACACTTCCGCGCCAGCAGATGCTTTAACCGGCATGCTGCCCGCTTCCCAGATCCCGTAGCCATCACGGGTTTCAAGTTTTTGTCCGTTTACTTCCAGGTTTCCTTTTAAAACAAATACGTAAACGCCGTTTCCAGCTTTTTTAAATTGGTATTCCAATTCCGTATCTTGATCGAACTTTCCTAAATGGAACCAGGCTTCCTGGTGGATCCAGACCCCTTCATCCTCTGGACTTGGCGACAGGATTTGTACCAGCTGATTGTTTCTGCCGACACTTGGAATCTCAATCTGGTCATAACGTGGTGTTACCCCTTTTTCATTAGGGATTACCCAGATCTGCAGAAATTTCACTTCCTGATCCTTGTGGTTATTGAATTCTTTATGGTAGATACCGGTACCAGCGCTCATCACCTGGATTTCTCCTGGTTTAATCACGGCCTGGTTACCCATACTGTCTTCATGTTGCAACTCACCTTCCAGGGCAATGGAAATAATTTCCATATCGTTATGCGGATGTTTACCAAAACCCATTCCACCCGATACCTGGTCGTCATTTAAAACCCTCAATGCACCAAACTGCATTCTTTCCGGATTGTAATAATTAGCGAAACTAAAAGTGTGGAAACTTTTTAACCAGCCATGATCGGCATGACCTCTGGTACCAGCTTTGTGCAAAATTGTTTGTGCCATAATATATTGATTTAATGATACAAAAATAGGCCTTAGTAAACTGCAGGGCATTGACGTATGGTAATTAATATTTCGTGCCGAACTTTTACGGTCTTGCTGCTGTTTATACGCATATGGCACTCCTGAAATTTACAGATAAGGGCATTTATGTTCCTCAAGGCGATTTCTACATCGACCCCTGGAAACCAGTTAAGCTGGCCGTGATAACCCATGGCCATGCCGACCATGCCTATTGGGGCCATGACGCTTACCTCTGCCATGAGCTTTGCAAACCGATTTTATTACAACGCCTGGGCGATGTGCAAGTCCAAACCCTGGCCTACGCACAGCAGCTTGAGGTCAATGGCGTAAAGGTGAGCCTTTTTCCAGCGGGTCATGTTATTGGATCAGCGCAAATTCGCCTGGAATATAAAGGAGAAGTTGTTGTAGTTTCGGGCGATTATAAAGTAGAATATGATGGCATCAGCACGGCATTTGAACCGGTTAAGTGCCATACCTTTGTAACGGAAAGCACCTTCGGACTACCCATATACAACTGGAAACCCCAGGAAACAATATTCAAATCCATTAAGGACTGGGCGACAGACAACCGGGAACAGGGAAAAACCACTGTTTTAGTTGCCTATAGCCTTGGTAAGGCGCAGCGGCTGATCAAAAACCTGAGCGATCAAGGTGATATTTATGTACACAATGCCATTGCCAACCTCAATGAACGATTTATAGCAGCAGGAGTTGATTTGCCGGAAACCACGAGGATTACACCGGAAATAAAAAAGGAAAGTCTGCAACAAGGTATCCTAATTGTGCCACCGGTAATGACCGATGGCAGGTGGATAAAAACGCTGCAGCATGCAGCCACAGGAATCTGCTCAGGCTGGATGCAGGTGCGTGCAGGCCGCAGGTGGAAAAGCGCCGATGCAGGTTTTGCCTTGAGCGACCATGCCGACTGGCCAGGTCTACTTTCGGCCATTAAAGCAACCGAAGCCGAACAGGTATTTGTTACCCACGGATTTACGGCCACTTTTTCCAGGTATCTGAATGAAATCGGTATACCGGCTGCCGAAGTTAAAACCCAGTATGGTAATGATGAAGAAGAACCCGAAACCGCATCATTAACTTCAGCAGAATAATTTATTAACCTCAAGAGCATCAATTGAAACGTTTCACCAAGTTGATCCAGCAGCTGGAAACCAGCAATAAAACCAACGATAAAATCGCTGCGCTAATGGCTTATTTCAGTACCGCTGATGACAGGGATAAACCCTATGTGATTGCTATGTTTACCGGGAAACGCATTAAACGGCCGGTAAATACGAACCTGTTAAAGCAATGGGCCATTGAACGCAGTGGTGTGCCTGAATGGCTCTTCGCCGAAAGTTACCATAGCGTGGGTGACCTGAGTGAAACCATCGCCCTGATTTTACCACCACCAGAAAAGACAACGGACAAGAAACTGCACGAATGGATCCAGGCGCTACAGGAATTAACTGGAGCACCCGATGATGTTAAAAAGGCGTTTATCCTTGATAGCTGGAACAGCCTTGATATTGAACAGCGTTTTATATTCAACAAACTTATTGCCGGTAACTTCAGGATTGGTGTATCGAATAAAATGCTGGTCAATGCCCTGGCTAAACAAAGTGGTACGGAAAGCAACAGCATCATGCACAGCATAATGGGTAAATGGAAGCCAGATGAAATTACCTATGAGGCATTAATTGAGGGTTTACATGTGAATACCGACAGCTCCTGGCCTTACCCCTTTTGCCTGGCTTATGCGCTGGATGGCGAGCCCGAAAATCTTGGTGCACCAGCAGAATGGCAGGCAGAATGGAAATGGGACGGCATACGTGGTCAGATCGTTAAACGCAACGGCGAACTTTTCATCTGGTCGCGGGGCGAAGAACTGGTGACAGAGCAGTTTCCTGAACTCCATTTTTTAAATGAGGTACTGCCAGACGGTACGGTACTCGATGGCGAAATTTTATCGGTTAAAGACGGCCGCGTACAAGCATTCAGTATTTTACAGCAGCGCCTAAACCGCAAAACCATCAACAAAAAACAGTTGCAGGACGCCCCTATTGGCTTTTACACCTACGACCTGCTGGAATACCAGGGCCAGGATTTACGTGGCGAAACGCTTTATACGCGTAGAAAACAATTGGAAGAAGTATTGTTTCCTTTGCCGGAAAGTATTGTCACTGCCTCACCAATCGTTACCTTTGATAGTTGGGACGAGCTGGCGGAGATCAGGCCAAATGCAAGGGAGAACAACAGCGAAGGATTGATGTTAAAAAAACTGGATTCGCCGTATCATGCCGGCAGGAAACGCGGCGACTGGTGGAAATGGAAAATAAATCCTTATACCGTAGATACGGTAATGATCTATGCGCAAAAAGGAAACGGCAGGCGGGCTAACTTTTTTACCGACTACACCTTTGCCGTCCGAGATGGCGAAAACCTGATTACGGTGGCCAAAGCCTATTCCGGCTTAACCGATAAAGAAATAAAAGAAGTGGATTCTTTTGTAAAAAAGAACGCCATTGAAAAGTTTGGTCCGGTGCGAACCGTAAAACCTGAACTTGTATTTGAGATCGCCTTTGAAGGCATTGCTGAAAGTAAACGTCATAAAGCAGGACTGGCTTTACGTTTTCCAAGGATTGCCCGTTGGCGCAAAGATAAAGTAGCGGCGGAAATTAATACTTTAGACGATCTCAGACAACTGTTAAATGCTACTTTAGAAATCAAATGAGCCTGGAAAAAAGCATAGGATATAAACAAGTAATCAAATGGCTCCGCACAAATAAAAGAAAGCCTTTTACCTTCCAGAAAGAAGCCTGGCAGTATTATGCTGAAGGTTATTGTGGCTTGGTGAATGCGCCTACAGGATTTGGGAAGACCTATTCTATTTTTCTTGCCGCTGTGATTGATGAATTAAATCAGCGCGCGGAAAACATAAAACTGAAGGTTAAACCAGATAAACGTAAGAAATCAGGCTTAAAGTTATTATGGATTACCCCTCTGCGTTCCCTGGCAAAAGACCTTGCCCGCGCCATGCGCGAGGTATGCCTGGAACTGGAACTTGATTGGCAAATTGGGATCCGCAATGGCGACACCTCGACTAACGATAAACTAAAACAGAAAAAGCTCAT
>NZ_JAZQNU010000122.1:0-5468 GCF_045627485.1 Pedobacter sp.
AATCTACGCGGCGCTCGTCGTGCACCTCAGTTCTTAAAGCATCAGCATTTTGCTGGTGCTTTTTTTATACCACTGGAATCCAATATTCTACCAATAATTTTTCTGTATATAATCTTTTCCTTGTGAGTCTGGTTTTTTGTATAATTTATCACCAGGTTTAACGTCGAATGCTTCATACCAGGCATCCATGTTAACCGGTGCACCGATTGTTCTGTATGGACCTGGAGAGTGTGGATCAGTTTTAATTAACTGTGCAGCACTTTCATCCAAAATGTTACCTCTCCATACCTGAGCCCAGGATAGGAAGAAACGTTGATCTGGTGTAAATCCGTCAATTTTCTCGTTAGACTGACCTTGTTTGGTTAATTTAAATGCAGTGTAAGCGGCATTCAGACCACCTAAGTCGCCAATGTTCTCACCCATGGTTAATTTTCCATTTACATGGATGGTATCTAATACCGTATATGCATCAAATTGCTCGCCTAAAGCTTTGGTTTTCTCTTCAAACTTCGCTTTGTCTTCAGCAGTCCACCAGTTGCGCAGGTTACCATCTTTATCATACTGGCTTCCGCTATCATCAAAACCATGTGACATTTCGTGACCGATTACGGCACCAATACCACCATAGTTGATCGCATCATCTGCTTCAGGTGCAAAGAACGGGAATTGTAGTATTCCAGCAGGGAATACAATTTCGTTCATCGTCGGACTGTAATAAGCGTTCACTGTTGGTGGCGTCATTCCAAAACGAGTACGGTCAACTGGTTTCCCAAGCTGGCTCACCATTTCGTTGTATCTCCACACATCTGCGTTGCGTAAGTTCTGGAAATAAGTGGTCGGTGTAATTACCAGGCCATCATACGTTTTCCACTGATCTGGATAACCGATTTTTGGCGTAAAAGCATGTAATTTAGCCAATGCTTTTTCCTTGGTTTCTGCACTCATCCAATCTAAACCTTTGATTCTGGTTTCGAAAGCCGTACGCAGGTTTTTGATTAATTCGGTCATACGCGCTTTAGCTTCTGGTTTGAAGTATTTAGCCACATATAATTGGCCCAAAAGCTCACCTATATTTTGGTCAGTAGCCGAAGCCATGCGCTGCCACCTTGGTGTTTGCACACGCTGGCCTGTTTGTACCTGGTTAAAGGCAAATGCCGCATTAACGAATGGTGAACTTAGGTTCGGTGCACTGCTTTTTAAAACGTTCCACTCCAGGTAAGTTTTCCAGTCAGCTACCGGAACGCTTTTCAACATGCCATCAAGACTGGTAAAAAACTTCGGACTAGAAACAAGTATGGTATCCTGCCCAGTCACTTTTAACTGCGTTAAGATGTTTTTCCAGTTTAAATGGGGTGTTGTTTTGCTAAAATCAGCAACGGTAAATTTGTTGTAGGTTTTGTAAGGATCGCGCATCTCCAGTCTGCTCATCTGTGCAGCAGCCAGTTGTTTTTCGATATTCATTACCGTGGCGGCTTTTTTAGTTGCCTCAGCAGCAGAGTTTCCCGTTAAAGAAAAAAGCGTAGTCATGTAGGTGGTATAAGCTTCCCTGATTTTCACAGAGCGGCTGTCGTCTTTCAAATAGTAGTCGCGATCTGGAAGAGATGTTCCTCCCTGACTAAATGAAGGCAGGTACTTATTAACATTCTTTCTATCCTGCGCTACATAAAAACCAAACATGGGTCCGGCAATACCCGAAGTCCGCATGTTGCTCACTTCAGTTAATACACCACTTAGGTCTTTAATTTTTTGAACGCGGGCTAAGTCTGCTTTGATAGGGGTATAACCTAATTTCTCAATGGTCAGGCTATCCATAGCAGCCGTATAAAAATCACCTACACGTCTGGTTGGTGTACCGGCAGCGGCATTTTTATCAGCAGCGGCATCATGTACCAGGCCTTTAACAGCAATAATGTTAAAATCGCGTAATACATTAAAACTTCCCCAACGGGTTTCTTTTGCAGGTACAGGGTTGTTTTTAATCCACGAGCCACTGGCATACTGGTAAAAATCATCACCTGGCTTTACGCTCAGGTCCATGTTTGCAGGGTCGATAAGCTTGGATGGTGTAAGTTGTGCAGAAGCTGAATAGCTGGCTGCAACAATTCCCAGAACAGCGAAATAGCCTTTGAGTTCTTGTAGTTTCATTTGAATAATTCTTTTTCTTTATAGGATTGCGCAGGGTACGACCAGATGCGTTACCGTGATGCAATCCTAATTGTTAAGTTTATTGCATTATTTGCAATAAAACCCAATTTAGGAAATAGAATTAAACAAATCGCTTGTCTAATGAAAATTTTACTTGTTAAACCAATAATAAAGCTTGGTAAGCGTAAACTTTTTAAGGATATCCCCGGTAATATGGAAAACTTTAAGTGACTTCATAACACTGGATTTTATATAACTATTAACATATTTTAACATAAATTATTGTGTTAGTCTGCTTAATTTTAATATGACGGGTTCTTTTATAGTGCTTGTAATGCTAAACTATGGCGGCTGATTTTTCATTATATAGGCTGGAAACATTAAATTTGCGTTTATCCTAATACCCACAATCAATATTATATTTCTCAATCTATATCAATGAGCATTTCCACTAAATACGATCCTGCGTCAACAGAAGATAAATGGTACAGTTACTGGCTTTCTAAGAAGTTTTTTCATTCAGAGCCCGACGAACGTGAGCCTTATACCATCGTTATTCCACCTCCAAATGTGACGGGTGTTTTACATATGGGCCACATGCTGAACAATACCATACAGGATGTTCTGATTCGTAAAGCTCGGATGCAGGGTAAAAATGCCTGCTGGGTTCCGGGTACGGACCACGCCTCCATTGCTACTGAAGCAAAAGTGGTGGCCATGCTTAAGGAAAGAGGAATTAGTAAGGCCGACCTGACCCGGGAGGAGTTTATGGCTTATGCCTGGGAATGGAAAGATAAATACGGTGGCATTATTCTGGAACAGTTGAAAAAGCTGGGTGCCAGTTGCGACTGGGACCGTACGCGTTTTACCATGGAAGAAGACCTGTCTGATTCGGTGATCGACAGTTTTATCCACTTGTATAAAAAAGGATGGATTTACCGTGGTATCCGCATGGTAAACTGGGATCCTGCAGGTAAAACAGCTGTATCTGACGAGGAGGTGATCCGCAAGGAGGTTAATCAGAAATTATACTACATTAAATATACCATCTCCGGAACGGATGATAGCGTAACCATTGCAACTACACGCCCGGAAACCATCATGGCCGATGCAGCCATTTGTATCAACCCTAATGATGAGCGCTACGCCCACCTGAAGGGTAAAAAGGTTTTTGTGCCTTTAATTAACCGTGAAATTCCAATTATTGAGGACGACTATGTTACAATGGATTTTGGTACTGGTTGTTTAAAAGTTACCCCTGCTCACGACCTGAATGATTATGAACTGGGTGTTAAACATAAACTTCCGGTAATCGACATCCTGAATGATGATGGTACCTTAAATGAACTTGCCGTTATTTTAGTGGGTGAAGATCGTTTTGTTGCCCGCAAAAAAATAGGCGTTATGCTACAGGATGCCGGTCATTTAGAGAAGGTGGAAGATTATAAATCGCAAGTTGGTTTCTCTGAACGTACCGATGCCGCTATCGAACCTAAATTATCCATGCAATGGTTTTGCAAGATGGAAGAGATGGCGAAACCGGCTTTAGACGATGTGCTAAACGGTGAAGTAAAACTGATTCCGGAGAAGTTTGTGAATACCTATCGCCACTGGATGGAAAATGTGCGCGACTGGAACATCAGTCGCCAATTGTGGTGGGGCCAGCAGATTCCTGCCTGGTATGACCATGAAGGTAATTGGGTGGTTGCAAAAACCAAAGAAGAGGCTTTGGATGAATTTTTGAAACTTAAAGATATAGACAACGTTTTCACGGAAGCAGAAGCCGCAGGTTTTAAAAGTCAGCTGGCACCTTTTGTGAAACAAGACGAGGATGTGGTGGATACCTGGTTCTCTTCGTGGTTATGGCCAATTTCGGTATTCGATGGTTTGAAGAACCCGGGAAACAAGGAAATCAGCTATTACTATCCAACCAATGATTTAGTGACTGCACCTGAAATCATGTTTTTCTGGGTAGCCAGGATGATCATGGCTGGTCATGAGTTTATGGGCAAAAAGCCTTTTACGAATGTTTACCTAACAGGTATCGTGCGCGATAAACTGGGCAGGAAGATGTCTAAGTCTTTAGGTAACTCACCTGACCCAATTGGCCTGATTGAGAAATTTGGTGCCGATGGTGTTCGTGTAGGCATGCTGCTTTGCTCGCCAGCAGGTAATGACCTGATGTTCGATGAAAGCTACTGCGAGCAGGGTAGAAACTTCGCCAATAAAATATGGAATGCTTTCCGCCTGGTAAAAGGATGGGAAGTGGATGAGAACCTTGAGAATCCTAATACACAGGCCATTGCCTGGTTCGATAACCGCTTTAATGAGGCTTTGGCCGAGATCGAAGATAACTTCAAACAGTACCGTTTATCAGAAGCCCTCATGGCTACTTATAAATTGGTATGGGATGATTTTTGTGCCTGGTACCTGGAAATGGTTAAACCGGTTTATCAGCATCCCATTGATGCGGAATCGTTAAAAGCCACCATCGGGTTCTTTGAGCGTATCCTGACCTTGCTTCACCCATTTATGCCTTTCTTGACAGAAGAGTTGTGGCATGATGAGCTATTCGGCGAAAAGGGCGAAATGGATTGTATCATCGTAGCCAGCTACCCAACTTTTGTTGCTGCGGATGCCCAGATTCTAAAGGACGTGGAGATTATTAAACAGGTGGTTGCCGAAGTGAGAAATGTGCGTAACATTAAACAGATTTCTCCGAAAGAGGCCCTGCCTTTAAGTATAAAAGTTAATTCTTCGCTTGAGTATGAGAAATGGTTGAACATTGTGTTTAAACTGGCCAATATTAGCGAGGTAGAATTTGTAAATGATAAAATAGCTGGCGCAGTGAGTTTCATGGTGGGTAATGATGAGTTTTTCATTGTTTTGAATGAAGCTATTGATGTGGAAGCCGAAATTGAACGCCTGAATGCGGAACTGACTTACCTGAAAGGTTTCCTGAAATCTGTAGAAGCCAAGTTAAGCAACGAGCGTTTTGTGCAAAATGCTAAACCTGAAGTAGTAGAGAATGAGAGGAACAAAAAAGCGGATGCTGAAGGGAAGATTGCTATTATACAAGAGAGTTTGAGTGCTTTAACTGCTTAAAAAATCGCTATGATCTGTTCGAAGTCTGAAAACTTTTACCGAAGAGGTAAAAGCCTTCTAGGCCTTTTCACAGACATAGCGATTTTTTTGTGCAAATAAAGGGGGGGTAGTCCGGTTAAGAGGTGATAGGAGGCTGCTAAAAAAATCGCTATGATCTGTTCGAAGTCTGAAAACTTTTACCGAAGAGGTAAAAGCCTTCTAGGCCTTTTCACAGACAT
>NZ_JAZQNU010000123.1:0-16843 GCF_045627485.1 Pedobacter sp.
ATATACCTTAAATTTTCAGGGTTGGTCAGCCATAGGTAGGTTATTGAAACGGCGCAAGGATCAAGGTGGCTCAAAGCATGGGTTGCTTGCAGCAAAGTATATACCTTCTATATACCTTAAGGACGGTAGCCGATTTCAGCCATGGTGCGCTCACTGATGCGGCTTAACCGGTTGAACCAGTATCCAGATCAGATCCTGTCTATCTTATAACATGACAATGCTTAAGCTGGTTCTGTGCAACTATACAGGCTATACCAAGGTATATACTTTCTATATACCTTAATCTTTCAGGACTGATCAGGCATTGGTAGGTTATTGAAACGGCGCAAGGATTAAGGTGGCTTAAAGCATGGGTTGCTTGCAGCAAAGTATATACCTTCTATATACCTTAAATTTTCAGGGTTGGTCAGCCATAGGTAGGTTATTGAAACGGCGCAAGGATCAAGGTGGCTCAAAGCATAGGTTGCTTGCAGTAAAGTATATACTTTCTATATACCTGAATACTTGGATAGAATGTTAAGCGACTCGTCTTTCCAGTCGCTTTTTTCAAAGTATATATCTTGTATATACTTTTTAAGAGCTTGTGACTGCTTTCAGCAGGTTTGTCCAAAAGCAGGCGTATTAATAAGTTTTTCCTTCGCTTCCAAAGCGTCAAGGATTTTGCCTAATTCTTTCATATCTTCATACGCTACCCGAATTTCTCGGAACTCCGTCACAAGGTTATCAACCATTGTTTTTGGTAAAGAAATGCTTCCGTATTCTACTTTGGGTGCATCCAAGGTAATTCCTTTCGCAACTATCTGTTCTAGAATGCGGTAATTACTATAATCCACAGTTGCAAGGCCATGAAGCTTATAAATGCTTTTTACTGCCTCAAGAGGTACTAGGTACCATTCTTTTGTGATTGCAGGGCAAGCAGGGTGGGGGCTTTTAATAAGTTTTTTTAGCCTGCTAATCATAAAAAATTTCCTTTATTTATGTGGTTGTTGTTGGCCGTCATTTTATCATGAAACAAAGACCGGTAAATAATGTTAAAAAATAAACCTGTTCTGCTAAGACCGGTGCCTAACTTCAAGTAAAATATCGCTCAGCGAGTAGTTTGAATTTTGTGCCTGCACAGTACAGATCCGGCCCTGATACCTGAATAAGATCGGCTCTGATAAGCTGCTCCAGATTAGAATCGACACGACAGTCACATGAGAGCTGCTGGCTTTCAAATTGGTTGTGATCATGTATTAGCAGCACATCCGCATTACTCAGATTGACTCTGTAACTCATCTTGCAGATATAGACCAGACTGAGCGCCAGTTCAAATCTAGCTTTCTTGATTTTGTTTTGAATAAATGTCAGATAGCCTAGCTTGTCTGGATTGTTTTTGTATTGCGCCTGAACAATGGATTCTAGGCCCTGCATAGCCTTTAAGCCCTCTATTGGATGGAAGTCCAAACAGAAATCATCTTTTAGGCCATTTTGATGCAGAGTGTAGCTTGCCTGTAGGTAAGCAGACAGATAATCACTCCTCAACCTGTGATTCAGATTATTTTCTTTCTGTAGCTGCTGATTGGTGCTGCTGAGCTGCATATTTTTTTGGCTGAGCCGATTATATTCGCGCTGAATCTGCAGCATATCGTTAAATTCGTTGAAACGGGTAATCATGCGGATAAGCAGGCTCTGTTCTTTGAGTTCATTGTGCTGCTCAAAGCAATATTGCTCGAATTTTTCATCACGCGCTGTCTGCGCCAATTTCGTGCCTTCTAAGGCCCCGCAAATCACCTGTATTCTTTTTTGATCAGTAACCCAGAGCAAACCATAACCCTCCGGCAGATCGACAGGCTGAAGCAATTCTTGAGGGCACATATAATACCGCCATCGACCCATACCGGTGTTATGGTCAAGCCGATGACCTTTTTTGCGATCCCTTAAGAAGTCAGCGCGACTGACTTTAACTTCGATTACGACAGAGCCTTGGTGAGGGGTGCTGTGCCTGAAACCGATGACATCTGCATTTTCGCCTCTGCTGCATCCTTCAGTGAAAGCCACATGGCAGCCATGCCCGTTTTGGGAAAAGCTGCGTTTTAGCCATTTTTCAGCAAGGCTGGACAATTCGGAATGGGTGAGGCTTGATTTTTTCATAAGGTCATTTTGAATATTCTTG
This sequence comes from Pedobacter sp., assembly GCF_045627485.1. Classification (GTDB taxonomy): domain Bacteria; phylum Bacteroidota; class Bacteroidia; order Sphingobacteriales; family Sphingobacteriaceae; genus Pedobacter. The sequence continues at coordinate 2,156 of NZ_JAZQNU010000123.1, forward strand.
TTTTAAGTAATTATAACAATAATCAACTAAAAGACTTTAAAAACAAGAATTTTAATAGAATATTTGTCTTCGCTGGTATGTGTAAAATATATACCTTGCGGCCAACAAAGTATATACTTTCTATATACCTTAAGGATGGTGGCTGATTTCATCCATGGTGCGATTACTGCTGCGGCTTGATCAATTGAACTGGTATCCAGATTAAGATCCTGTTTCTCATATAGGATGACAATACTTAAGCTGATTCTGTGCAAATGTACCGGCCGCACTAAGGTATATACTTTCTATATACCTTAAGCTTTTTGGGCTGATCAGCCATAGGTAGTTATCGAGATGATGCGATGCTTGATTTGGCACAATTTGTTAGGCTACTTGCAACAAAGTATATACCTTGTATATATCTTAGAACTAGGAGAATATATTCTTTACTCTCCATAGGCTGCAAAATCAATCACGAAACAGGTGCTAAAAAAAATCTCCCAAAAATGGGAAATTCTTACTTAACAGGTGATCTGGTATCTCTAGGGTTACACTGGTTCAAAAAAGTTCACCGTTGTATTTCTTCCATGAGATTCATGTGTTCTTTGATGGCTGCAATCAGATTGCCTTTAAATGCCCCAGAGTGGTTATGTGCATCGAAGCCATACTCATTATATAAATCCCACATTGAAGCGTGAATAACTTTTATTTTCTTTAAATTGTCGAGCATCTTCACGATAAAGTGGTGTTTAGTCTCATCATCCATTGCTAAGAATTCAAACAGAAGTTTTTCATCTTGTTCTTTGCGTTGAGCTTCTTCAAGTTCTTGATCTTTTTGTTTCTGCTTTTCTTGATTCTGCTTCTTGAGTTTTTCCTCATTTTCTCTTTGTTTTAAGATGCCTTCTTCTAATTGCGTTAAGCCCCAGCGCTCACTGATAGCTTTGTGATAAATGGCACCGATCTTAGCTTCTTTGCCTTTCGATTTTAAGTCATTAATATAAGCGTTTGCCCTAGCAATACTTTCGTAGATCTCTTTACTTTCAAATTGGTCTAAATACTTACGCTGATCAGGAACAGGTATATTGATTAAGGTATCTTTGAATGCTGAATCATCCAGTGTAAGGGGCAAATTCAGAAGGTTTTGTCGAGCATATTTAACTTTAAAATGCAGCCCGACTACGCTTCTTCCTTTTTTTTCAAATTCCACATCAATCTCGATGTCACAAAGCTCGCTTTTATTGAGTTCAGCAACGGGCTTTTTAATAACCCATCGGTTAAGTTCTTTAAATTCCTTATACTCGGTTTCCTCAATACCCATATATTCTCTGTATTTCTCAAGAGTAAAGTTGGGGGTGCGGCCGATACCAATATAATCTCGGCATAACTTGTAGATGATTGCTTCGTATTTGCCTGAGAAACTGTTAAAGATATTCCAATTCAATAAAAGGAACATTTGCTGATTCTGTTGTTTATTTCTGACGATATTTTCTATTACAGAGGGTAATCGGAAGCCAACCCTTTTACTAAGAACTTTATATTCACTGATAAAACCCATGAAGTGCTCAGCAGGCAAGCCGTCCTTTTCGAGATAATTGACGACAATGGGGGCAACCCTCAAGCCCTCTAGATCGTTTTTCAATTCCGAGCGAACGACTTCGTAACCAATGAAATCAGAAATCTCTTTAATGGACTGATAAAAAAATCCATTACTATCCGGTTCAATTCCGTTCTCAAGCTGTTCACCAAAAGATTTAATAATTAGGTGCCAAAATTTGTACTGGCGAATAGTGATATTGTGCTTGATGTGAACGAACGATTGATCCGTTTTTACAATATTCAAATCCGTGGAATTTGTGATACTGAATACAGGAAAATCATCCACTTCTTCTTTTTTCATTGATTTTATCTTTTTCAAATAAAAAGCATTTATACATAAAAAAAGTGTAGGTGTCAAAAATGATTTCCTACACTTATGATTAAGAAATAATCAAAAACCTAGAATCCCTACACCTCAAGCCCTATAGAGATCTCATTTGGACTATTAAAGGGGGTGGATTTCTACACCTAAGAGCTTAATTCCTAGAATCTCTACACCTATAAGCCTTATATGGACTACTGTTGAAGCTTAAAGGGGGTGAATTTCTACACCTGTAAACATACGGATTCATAAAATAAGAGTGATATTCTCCAGTAAACTGCAGTCAAGGTATATTTGGTGCTCTAAAGAGGGGGTCTACACCTATAAACTAGACCTATTTCCCAGAATCTCTACACCTATAAGCCTTATACAGGCTGATATTTAGGGTTAAAGGGGGGTGAATCTCTCCACCTTTGAATATTAAATAGCCTTGAATCCTAGAATTCCTACACCTCAAGCCTTATAGAGATCTCATTTGGACGTTTAGAGGGGGTGAATTTCTACACCTTTAAAATCTAGTCTTAACGTACAAGTCTGTGATGTCGGTGAATCCCTCCACCTTTGAATATTAAATAGCCTTGAACCCTAGAATTCCTACACCTCAAGCCTTATAGAGATCTCATTTGGACGTTCAGAGGGGGTGAATTTCTACACCTTTAAAATCTAGTCTTAACGTACAAGTCTGTGATGTCGGTGAATCCCTACACTTATGATTAGGAAACGACCAAAAACCTAGAATCCCTACACCTATAAGCTATATATAGATTGATGTTTGGGATTAAAAGGGGGTGAATCTCTACACCTTTGGGTATTAAATAATTATGAATCCTAGAATCTCTACACCTCAAGGCCTTTAAGGATCTCTTTTGAACTATTGGAAGGGGGTGAATTTCTACACCTTTAAGCCAGAAAACAGTTTAAGGAGGGTGAATTTCTACACCTTAAGCCCGTTATATGCTCTGGTTTAAGCTCTAAAAAAATAATTATTGCCCTTGCAGGTAAGGGGAGTGAATCTCTCCACCTTTGGGAGGTGGATTTCTACACCTTAAGTCGTTATTCGTAATGGTTAGTCCCTGAAAATGACTTATAACGCTCAATTAAAAGAGGGAGTGAATTTCTACACCTTTAAGGGGGTGAATTTCTACACCTTAAGACAGGATTTCTTTCTAGCTATACAAAAATAACCCTATTTAACATACTATTTTTATGAGTTATCCACAGGAGGGGGTGAATCTCTACACTTATAGGGGGTGGATTTCTACACCTAAAAACCTTGAAAGCCTTGTGGGTAAAGGAATACAGGACGGCCTAAATAAACAAATTTACTTACTACTTTTTTAAGAAAATAAGTAGTGAATTTAAATTTAAAAAATAGAATTAACTTACTATTAAAAAAGCGAACAGACACCAAGAATCAAATTATAAATATGCTCTAAATGCGCTTGGTTTGCGTTTTAAGGGGGCTAAAAAAGTTTTTCCAAGCAACCACACATGGTTTTAGTAAAAATTGAAATACGAGGAAATTAGACAACAAATCAAGAAAAAAAGAGTGAATGTTTAAAACCAGAAAATAAATTCAAATTCTAAGAGTTATCCACAGCTCAACAGTGCTAAAAAATCCGCTTACCAATACATCTGGTGATTGGTTAAAATATATCAAAAAAATTATTTCCCGAACAGGAATACTTTGAACGCTATTGGACTTGACTACAGCTTCATTCAAGTCCAATACCTGTGATCACTTTTCATCGATTGATATCTGAATATGCTCCGACTGGACTGGCATATTCAGATCCTTTGTGAAAGCTGGTTGAGTGGCATCTGTTCCTTAAAATGTAGTCAAACATGGTCAAGGACTAATTCGCACTCTGTTAATGTCTTGTTGCCAAGCGTGTAACTAGAGCCTGAGTCGGTCAGTTCCGACTTATAGCGGTCAGTCCGTTCTTGCAATATGCGCTTTACAGTCTTGTAAGGCGTATAACGACTTATCTCATTGTCGTTTAATCTTGCAAGCACGTTTCTCGCAGCATTCCAATCAGCTTGCACAACTTCCTCATTAAAACGATGAAAGCGATCTCCCTTGCGTGTGCCTATTAAAAGCCCACGTAAGAAAGAATCACTTTGCGAAGTGTATGCAGAATTGACTAGATGCACCGTAGAACCTCTACGGTGAGATATACCTGTTAGGGCATCAGCTAATAAGCCTTTAACCCATGTATTTAAGCGTCTATTGGTGTTTTTACCATAGTTCCGCTTACTTTGAATTGGTGATGTTAAATCCTCAGCCACAATAACCTTAGCCTTATCAACTAATCGGTGGGTAGCTGTAAAGATCAATGTCTTGAGCTTTGCTTTCTGAGCATCTTGCCTTTTATCTAGCTTCTTGCGACCTAGATTATTTAACTCAATTTTCTGTTTCTTGTGTGGTTTAGATTTGGCAATCGCTCTGAGCTTGTTTCTGTGCTTGTACTTTTGATTTAAATAATCTGATTCACTTGAGATCAGCTTGCCTAGACCACTCCCATATACATCGCCATCAGAGTCCACAAAAGCTTCTGAGTACCCTTTATCAACGCCTACGGTTGCTGTGCCACAATCTTGTGTTTCAACTGCATCATAGGTTGAATGAACTTCAATATTGCCATTTTTTAGAATAATTCTTAATGTGCCTTGCGGTGCAAAATCAACAGTCGTATTTAATGGGATTTTAATGGTTTGTCGAGGGATTAGGCTTGGTACTTTAAGCCAACATTGACCATTTAACTCAAAGGTTTTACACATATCCGCACGAACAATAATCTGATTATACGTGTGATTTACGCCATGCCTAAAGTGTTTACGCATTTGACGATGGAGGAAATTATCAGTAGCCCACTCGTCTTTTTTAAGCAACGTGTATAGTCTTTTTAATTCCTTATCGCATGTCGTTCTTTTTCGGATTGCTTGTTTTACCTTTTCTTTTGATGCTTCTCGATAGGCTTTAATATCACCTATGCAATCACGTAGCGTTTCTTTCCACGCATTTGCAGAAACACCAAAGTCACGACCTTCTTTCATCCACGCATCACGAATAGTCCTATCGCTGACATTCAGACCTGAAATAGAACCATATTTAGCCCACACCTCACTACGAACACGACCAAGTAAAACAGCTTGTTTCTCAAGCTGTTTGTACTTTTGCACATTCAAGTTTTTACAGTGGTGGATGCGGGTTAGTTTCAAAAGAAGCAAAACCTTGTGTTAAAATATTTAATAAAAACATATATATATTGTATATGTTTGGTGTCTTTTGTCTATATTTTTAATGATAGTAATCTACTCTGCGTATAGGGATTTTAATTGCTTGGCGATACTGCTGCCGAGTTGGGCGGGATAAGAATCGCTGTGGTTGAGATATGTGACAATGTTGTGCTCATTGGATATCACTGTAATTATGCCATTGGTGCTCATGAGGACTGACCTGTTTTTATAATGGGTTGATAAGGAGATTATAAAGAAAAAACCTCTGTTTATTTTTTTTGCAAATCAGTATGAGTTATAGAAGTTCGCATAAAAGGTATATACTTTATATATACTTAAAAGAGGGGATTTGCGTAGTTCAAAATTTTTTAGATCCACCGCATTTAAGCGGCTTTTTCAGCAGCATGCGTGGCTCGGATATCTGGCATAGGTATATACTTTATATATACTTTTATTGGGTGTATGATTGCTTGATTCATCCCAAGATGAAGTATAATAAACAAAAAAATAAATAAAGGATGATGCTATGAGCGTCTATACAAAAATAATTGTGAGTCCTAGAAATGGGGCTGAGGCACTTGATTTTTATGACCTGTGGGAGCGATTTCGTCAGGGTGCGAAGCAATATGGGGCATATAGCCACTTGAATCTGTTGGACAGGAAAGTGGTGGTATCTGCGTTTAATGTTGAGTTTTCAGCTCATGCGATGAGCGGTTATTATTCGTTACTGGTGCCCAATCCCAAACTTGAGAAAATGGTAAATCGCAATATCTTTATTTATTTTGGGAAAAATACACCTCGCGATGGTATTGCGACAGATCGCGATGGCAAAACCTTTGAGCTGAGTTTGTTTTGTGAGGAGGTTGCTCAAGGTTTGTTTTTAGAGCTTGCTACCATGTATGTGCCGAAGTATAACGTCTGGTATCAAAAGAATGACGCGCTAGAAGATGCGCTCCAATTGGATCAGGAAATACTTGATCAGCTTATCAAGCAGCATAATGATAGGGTGCTGAATTTAGCCACCACCACCACCATTGGATAACGGAACTAATAACCTGCCGCTTGAGGGTAGGGAGTGGAGGTAAGCTCATAAGTGTCCAGCCAGAATACAATATCTTTACGGGTATCTGAGATTTCTTCCGGTTCTGGTGAAATCAACCCATACATTTTTTCAAGATTAACTTTTTTCACCTCGGGTTTGCTGTGGGTGATTTTCTTCCAGTAACACTGGATGGCTTCAAGTGTCTGGATGCCGTTGGCATCAAAAAACAGGTTGCTGGACAGGCAGCCGGCTGCGCTGTGAATGATATTGTGATCATGCAGAAAAACAACCACATCTAGATCGGCACATTCTTCCAGCAGGGTAATAGTCCACAAATGGCAGTCGCCATGAGCATACTGCAAGATCAGGTCACATTGTTCATCACTGAGCCGGATCTGCGGTGTTTTCAGCAAAGCATAGGGAAAGGGGTGGAGTGTGCCGCATAACATTGCACCGCAAACCTCGCGAAGGTTCATTTTCATTTTTTTATATTCATGAGCTTTCCTCTATTTTAAAGTAGAGCTACAGGGAAAATGCTGGCAGAAAAAAAAGAAGCGACATGGAATGCCGCTTAGGATTTGATTGGGAAGCCTGACTGGTATTTCAGTTCATGTAGCAAGGTTGGCAGGAGTTGTTGAAGTTCTCAATCAGATTGCGCATGCTGAGCAGTTCTGCTGAACGTAGGGTTTCAAGGACGGCGTATTCAAAGTTACCTTGGTTGGTTTTCTGTGCGCCAGATTGGGGTGTGAGCAGGGTTTCAACGATAAAGACGTTAGTTTCACGTTCTACTTTAACCTGAAGATCCAGATGCATTACGCCTGCATGATTTTGTGCAGACAGAAGAATCCGGTGTCTGCGTCCTTGGATTAGCGTGACGCTGCCTTTGTTGAGCTTATGCCATAAAAAGGCAAGGACTTCGGTAGTGCTGGTGCCTACCAGTACCACTTTGTTGTGATAAGCGTTTTTTCGTTCAATATGCAGGCCTGCATCAGCAGGGTGGTAGCTGTGTTTGAGATCGTTAAAAGGTACCAGCATTTTACTTAGGGATATCGCGTGATTTTCTTTCATTGTTCTTTCCTTTTTATTGTGCCTGCTTTAGCTCTGGGTCGGAATTTGACGGTCTAAAGTAAGCTTTAATTATTTATTTGGCTTATGGTTATTATACCATTGGAAAAAATCAAAAAAATAAATGCAAAAGGAAAGGCTTGATTATTTTCAATGAGCTTTATTATTAAAGTTCTTTTCTAGGCAGCTTGCGTTTATAAGCAATCGAGTTATTTATTTTCTATTAGCGGTACAGGTGAAAAACCTGCTCGTTATTTTCTCTGAAATCATCAGCCCAAGTTACCGTTGTTTTAAAATAGCCTTTGGAGAGGGGATTGGTCTGTAATTTCAATGAGGCATCCGGCATATAGTTAATTTGAGCTTTTTCAATTTCCGCTCTAACCAGTATCGGCTGCTGATCATGGGATTCGATGGTTATCCTGACGTTTCTGGCAATGCTCTTGCCTTCATTTTTGATCAATACCAGATTTTTATCTAGGCTGACCATCATGAACATATTGGCTTGAGAGCGTTCGTCTTTATTTTTCATATTGCTAAGCTCAACTTTTTTTTAATTTATAACACAACTAAATTCCATTAAGATTAATAGGGGTTTAAAGTTAGTTTTTCTCTGTATTAAAATACTTAAGATATATTAATGTTATAATAAATAAAACAAGATAAGGATAAGACCATGATTTTTACCCAGCCCTTTGATATGCCCAGCCTTTTAAATAATGATCAGCTTGATGCTATCAATATATTTGCCTACTTATGCAGTCACACCCGAGAGCAGGTGCTCAATGGTGAGGGCTGTAATCTGAATGAATTCTGTGTACTGATAGAGGTGATTGAACTGGCCCTGTTTCTGAATTTCGAGCATGAAGCCGGTGTCAATGATGATGACTTGCGGGAAAAGCTTGCGCTTACCCATGTAGCCCTGACGGATGCCTTGGAGCAGGAGGAGGGAGTTACTTGTGAAATATTGCTGATATATCTGCTGTTGGCGCGTTATGAAGCCACCTTTATTGATACGGGGATATTTGGTCTGGACGAATATAAAAAACTTAAACTTGTCATGAGTGAAGCTGATGCTCAATCCTGTTGATCAGACCAACCCTATTGTTATTCCCACAGAGATCCTGTTTGATCTCTGTGAGGCGGCAACCCAGCAGAATAAATTCTGTGAACGCTCATTTGAGGCCCTGCATCGTATTCATGCACTGTGGAAAGCAGGACAGACTCTGCACCCTATTGTGGTTATGCAGCCTTCAATTATATTGCAGCAGGAATTATTGGAATCGCTCTTGGCGAGCTATCAAAAAAAGGAAATGGATCTAGGAGCCTTGGACTTCCTTGCTCAGACCTTAAGCAATTTGCCCAGAATGGTGATTTTACCGATAGAGCTGGATGAGGCTTTGATAGAGGCTCATTTAAGCGGCAAGGTATTTCAGGCCTATGTCGGATCGACCAGACCGGCAACGGCGGAATTCAGGCGAGCCTACGGTGATGTGATTCTGGCTGTTAAAAAGCTGATGACGCTGAAACCTTAAGCTTCATACTTGTTCATCAGTTCGCGTTCAGTAATATTAAAATGAGTCAGGATCTTGATCTTGGCTTCCCGAAAATCCATCCGGCCCTCAAGAATGAGCTTGTTCAGATAATTTGAGGCCAGTTCTGCATCTTTACGCTGGCTGGGTTTGATGACATTCCTAGCCATATCATTCAAGATCTCTCTTTTTGTCAATCTTTTAACTGTCACGTTCTTACCGGTTTTAATAATTATTATTGTTTTATATGAAATACTATTTTTAGATTTAAAAAATCCAAAAGTATAAAACGGCCGAAAAAATGCATTTATTTTTTACAGATGGCGGCAGGCAGGTAGGAACGGGAAACAGGGCTTTACTATTAAAATAAATAAATAACAGCTTTATTCTGGCTAATTTCCTATTTAAATAACAAAGTATCGGTTTGGCCCTGCCGGTGTATTTGTACCCAAAAAACAGAAAAAGGCCGCCAGTTTAAAAATTTACTGTTAAAATAAAGCTATTGAAAAAAGGATCATGATGAAAATTAAAAATCGGAAGTTTGCCGTGTTCTAAGTATTTTTACTTAGGAACCGGAAATGAAGAAGTTAAAAAACCAGTATCGCCAAAAGGCTCTCGTAACTTTTTGGGGAATTTCTGTGATGCGCTACCTGCGCTTGCGTAATCACTGTATTCGCAAGTTCAGCACCAAGCAGGAAAAGGCATGCTATTTTCAGCATAAGATTGAACTGCGTGAGTATCCGGTCAAGCTACGCAAGGCGAGAGGTCGAGCACTGGCGCATGTGAATGATGATTTTCCTAGCTATTCTTATAAGCTTGAAAAGAGCTGGAAGCACAATAGCCGCAGAAAAAATCAGTGGTATAGAGAAAAAAAAGAGCCTCAATAGAGCAAGCCCCTCCGAAAAACAGTTGATTTTTTTGAGGGGTTTAATCGTATAGGGGGAATTTAATGTTTTAAAAATACTACAAATGTAGTATTATGCTTAATAAGACAGCAAATTGTTGCGGTCTATTGCTACTAGGTAGATTAGAAAATGATTAAAGATAAAACAGTGATTGAAACTATTGGTACGGCATTGTTTGGTGATTCTTGGATGAGCCAAATTGCAAAAAATCTAAATGGTTTGGATGGAAATGCCATAACTAGACAGGCTGTTCAAAATTGGCATAGATCAGATCGTGTGCCTTTATGGGCTAAAGACCAACTAAGTAAATTGGCAAAAAAAAGACTAAATGACCTAATTGATCTTAATAACTTATTCGACAATTATGAATCGGTTGTCAATTCGGCTATCGAGCATTTTCTATGGTGGAATCAATCAAAGTTAGATGTAAGCAGCGTTATTTACTGCAAATTAACCTTTGAAACTAATGATCTAGGATTTGACACACACCAAGCAATCATCACCTTAGATCAGCCTGATTGCCTACAGGACTGGCATACACTTAAATTTGAAGAAAAATATTTCATTCGTGACATGATTAACATTCGTGATGAACTAAAGAAAAAATTATCTCAAAGTTTTGCGGTATCTAAATAATAAAAAAGCCTTCAATTATGAAGGCTTTTTTATATCCTAATGCAATCTTTTCAACCGATTTTCAGAGGGGCTTGTCAATAGAGGCTTTTTTTCTGCGCTTTAATCATCAGGGCATCGATCCAATCTTTTGATTGATTTCTTCCTCTGCCAGTGCTTCTACCTGATGCATGGCACTGGTGAGTGGCTTTAACTTTCGGCTAACTATAAAGTAGATCAAGGTAGCCGCGATCGAAAACAGGATAGAGATCCCGATTGCGAGATTATTAATACTTTGAGTATTGATGATCACAGCAGCATCTGTATATTTTTGCAAGGTAGCGGGATGGCTGATAAATACCTCATGCAGCGCCACCATTGAGGTTTTGTATTTAATTAGCAATCCTATCACTGCATTGATCGCCAGCATCCAGAATCCAATGAGCAGGGATTGTTTGAAGCCTATTTTCCCCCCGTTTTTTATCTTTTCTATATATGGAATGCCGTACTTTTTAAAAAGTATGAATACCACAGGCATGCACATGATCTCGATGTAGTAGCCATTAAAGAAGTTATAAAATAAATTCGAGCGGATGATGGAGCCGAGCCAGCTTTCCGCAGAGATGGAGAGTTCCATATTAATCAGGGAGAAGGCCACCAGCACCAGCACGACATAGCAACTGATTTTGCTCAGACTGTGCAGCAGCTCCAAATTCCGGTTGAGCTGGCGCACCCTTTGCAGGATTTCAGCAAAAAGTTCCTTGGGTTGCAGGCTGTAATCTTCGATTGCCTCAAAGCTGGTCACAGCGTTATTGATGTGAAAGGATTTGAAGTTACGCACATCCTTAAGCAGTTCAAGATGTTGTTTTGCGAATTCGATTTGCTGTTCCATGTTTTGCAGCTTGAGTAGATTGATCGCAATGATCTGCTCAAGCTTGTGATGTTCTACCGTGTCCTGAATTTCATTCTGATAGGCTTGCAGCAGGCTTAATGCGGTTTTAAAACTATTATGGGTGATCACTGCATTTTTTAGGGCGTGTTCCAGCATTTCATAAAATGAGAAAATTTTGGAGCGGATTTTCTGCTTGTTCACCTTGATGCTTAGCAGGGCAATCCGTCTTTGCAGCGAATCTTTATTGTTGGCACTGTTTAAGTCGGCTTGAATCTCTTTCAGGTAGAGATTGCTGTCCACAATAATATTCTGAATATTTTTCAGTGAAGGGGAGGTATCTGAGAGTATATCGATACAGACCTGAATATCTGCTCTAATCATGATTATCGCCTTTAATTATTTTAACTGGCCGGTAAGCTTTGTTGGGTGAGTAGCATGGCATCCAGATAATCTGCTTTACTGTTGATTCCCAAGCCACTTAAGCTTTGCATTTTATTCAGGCTGGTTTTGAACTTCGGGTCAAGGCTGGCGGGATCAATATCTAGCGCCATCAGGTGTTGCATGACCGGCATAAAATCTTCAGCTGGTACGTCCACCATCCAGTAGCTTAGCTCGTCTGTTGCGCTGTGCGGTGGGTCGGCCACCAGTGCATGAAGCTGCTTGATGATCTGCTGGTGATCGGAGTGGTGGTCGTGCTGCTGCAGGCACTCAAGTAAGATCGGATAATTCAGTGCATTAAGAATAAAAGTCGGCAGGCTGATATGACGCTCAATCCAGTCTTTTCCGACCGTCTTGGCGGTGAAGTGGGTATTGTGATACTGATTGGTGCTAAAGGCGATATGGCTCAATTCTGCACTTAAGTCGAATTTAAATGGCTGAGTATGCTTATTCATATTAGTTTTGCTTTATTTTGATATATTTTAATCATATCAAATAAATATCCAAAACACATTAAAAAACAAAACAGAAAATATAGAAGGAAGCTCGTAGCTTGATGAGTTGCAGGCTGAGAATCAGCAGCTCTTTTTCCTCGGGCAGAAACAGGATTTTTCGGGGCGGTATTTTATGTTTTTCACAAAAACAGAAATTGATCAGCTCTCTGAGATTCAGGTAATAGTCTTCGGGGCTACGGCGTGACAGTTCGAGAAGCAGCTTGGAAATATTTCTATTATTCAGGACGGCAATAAAGCAAAGCTGCGCAAGGATCTCGCGCTGGACTTCGCTCATTTCATGTCTGCATTCCTGAAATTCTTCAATAAAAAGGTGAATGCTGTTATCTTGATTGAGATCGATGTACTCAATATTCTCCATATCTGTCCTTTTTTGCCAGTTTTTATTATTTTTTGGCTATGAACAGTATATCGGGATTTTGTGGTTCTACGGGAGAAGTGCCGGAATTTCGCTTATTTCGTTGAGGGCAATATCTGCTGATGGGTGGAGGCTTCCCTGCCTCTTGCGGATGTTGTTTGCGTAAAACCGGAGAAGCCGGTCGCAGCAAAAATAACATCAGCCAATAAGATCCTGATCAACCCGATCATCTCTCTCTGTAGGCATCCATACCCAGCGCAAAGCAGTATAACAAAAGAAACCGTATTTGTTGGCAGAAGATTTAGCTCATTGTGTATTGACATACTCCCACCACTTTCACGATGTTCAAGTAGGGGATTCTAAAAGCAAAAGCTCTTAGGCGACTTCCTCACGGATTTCACTTGCTTTCTGCTTCGCAGGGCGACCTTTACTGCATCTTCCCTCCACAGACAAAACGGTATGTCCTACCGCTAAAATGTTGCGAGAAGCGTTTATATCCGCATTCTCGCTAAAGCCACACTCAACACAGCTAAAGTTTGCCTGAGTGAGCCTGTTTTCTTTTGCAACATGACCACACGAACTACAAGTCTGACTTGTGTATTTGGGGTCAACTTTAACGAGTAAACCACCTCGCCATTGCTGTTTGTACTCCAACATATCAACAAGCATTGACCAACCTTGATCTAGGATTGATTTGTTTAAGCCTGATTTGGCTTTAACATTCTTTCCTTTTTTCTCAATTGAGCCTTTTGCAGACTTCGACATATTGGTTACTTTTAAGTCCTCAACTACGATCATTGCGTGGTTTTTGCTGAGAGTTGTTGTGACTTTATGCAAGTAGTCATGTCGAATATTGGCAATATGGTGATGCAACTTGTTAATTTTTAGATTAAGTTTTTTCCAATTTTGGCTAAACTTAGTTTTCTTTCTTAACTTGCGTTGAAGTCTAGCTAACTTTACCTGATTGGCTTTAAAGCTATTGATCGGGTCGAATACCTGACCAATTGACGTTGTGACTAATTTATTGATACCAAGATCAACACCAATAGCTGATTTCGATGGGTGTATCGGTGCTTCTATTGTGCTTTCAACACCAAAAGCGATATACCATTGACCGACATGCTTTGAGATTGTGACGTTCTTAATCTCGCCTAAAATATCTTGTGATTTTCTAAATTTCACAATACCAATATCATTGGGTAATTTAACTTGGTTGCCTTTAACCCAACAATACCTATTAAATTGAACAATGCGAATTGAATCATACCCATCGGATTTCTTTTTAAATCGTGGCATCAATGATCTAAGTTGAATTTCACTACCATCGGGTAATTTAAAGAATTTTGGTTTTTTAGCTTTAAAGGGTTTTTGCTTTAACTTAGCTTGCTCTTTCGGGTCAAAGAACTTCCCCCAAGCATCACCAAGATCACGAACTTTTTGTTGAAGTGAAACACCATTTGAACTGTTTTCTAGAAAAGCACACTCAGGTTTTTTGCGTAATTCAGGAATTTTATTAACCAAATTAACTTTGTTGATTCGCTCATTATTAGCAAGCATCTCGAACGAAACAGCTAAAATTTGATTCCAAACAAAACGTGCAGAGCCAAGCAACTTGTTCAAAACAAGTTCTTGCTCCGCATTAGGCTCAAGCCTAAATTTGTACGCTTTGTTGATTTTCATAAATGAGTGTGTATGTGTTAATATATATAAATACTATCATTAAATGAACAATCACACAATGACTGAAATCTATAAAAACCGCCATTCAGCCTTTAACTTACACGTACACTTAGTATTTATTACAAAGTACAGAAAGAAAATTCTAAATGATCTACATCATAAGTATTTCAGTGAGTGTGTATCTGAGATTTGCAAAGAATTTGATGCAGAACTAAAAGAATGTAATGGTGAGGCTGACCATGTTCACATGCTTATTCAGTACCCACCAACTGTTCAGCTTAGTAAGTTGGTGAATAATTTAAAATCGGTAACAAGCAGAAGAATGAGGAATGAGTTTTTAGATTTACGTGGTAGCTATGCAAAACCTGTTTTGTGGTCACGCTCATATTTTGCAGGGTCGTGTGGTGGTGCGCCCTTAGATATTATTAAGAAATACATTCAAAACCAACAAGGTTAAAATCTGTGAAATTCACCTCCACCCTGACTGTCGGGTGGAGTCCTCTTTCACTTAAAGATAG
>NZ_JAZQNU010000124.1:0-5563 GCF_045627485.1 Pedobacter sp.
TTTGATTGCAGGGTTTTAAACATTTTGATAATCTTAGCTGTGATCCCGCTGGGATTCGAACCCAGGACCACTACATTAAAAGTGTAATGCTCTAAGTCGGAGGCCAAGCGGTCTTAGGAAGACAATAGAGAGGGACAACTCCTTGGCTCACAGAACGACATGGCTACGATCCGACTTAATCTTTTGATTGCAGGGTTTTAAACATTTTGATAATCTTAGCTGTGATCCCGCTGGGATTCGAACCCAGGACCACTACATTAAAAGTGTAATGCTCTACCAGCTGAGCTACGGAATCATCCTTCTTTCGAAGAGGGTGCAAAGATATCATTTTTTTTAGGAGTTCAAACACAAGATTGAATTAATTGCAACAAAGTGTCTATCATTAAAGGGTGTATTAATCAATCGTATACCATATGCCTTTTTTACCGTTATTCCTTAAAACATATTTTAGAAGCCTTTGTTCAATCATAATTCATTCATTATTACCATTTTAATTTCATGGAAAAAGACCTGGACCAACCATCTCCCGAAGGCATCCTGCAAATTGCATCCGGATTCTGGGCTTCAAAAATTTTATTGGCGGCCGTAAAATTCGACCTTTTTACGTTCCTGGCAAGAGAAAAAACAATGTCGGCAGGGCAAATCAAGGATTCATTAAAACTAAAATGTTCGGACAGAAATGTTTATGATTTTCTAGATGCCCTAACCGCATTAAAATTTTTAAATCGTGAAGGACTTTTGGCAGACGCCCTTTATTCAAACAGCATCCATACAGATACGTTTCTCGATAAACACAAAGAATCATACATAGGTGGTTTATTAGAAATGCTAAACAGCCGCATATACCACCATTGGGGAAATCTGGAAGAAGGACTGCTCACCGGTGGGCCACAAAATGAAACAAAGGAAGGCAGTGAAAACTTCTTTAGCGTTATTTACCAGGATCCTCAAAAACTGCGGGGATTCATTAATGCTATGAGCGGCATACAAAGAGGCAATTTTATGACCTTCGCACAAAAGTTCGACTTTTCCCGATACAACACCCTCACGGATGCTGGCGGAGCCGGAAGCATGTTTTCATTAACAGTGGCAAAGTATCATCCCCATATGATATGTACCAGTTTCGATTTACCCATAGTAGTACCCATAGCTATAGAAAATATACAACGGGCTGAATTACAAAACCAGGTGAAGACCGCCAGTGGCGATTTTTTCAATGATCCAATACCGCCAGCAGATGTGGTAGTGATGGGAAATATTCTGCACGACTGGGACGAGGAAAAAAAGCTTATGCTGATCAAAAAAGCTTATGATGCGGTTAACCATGGTGGTGCCTTTGTAGCTATAGAAAATGTGATTGACGATGAAAGAAGACACAATGTTTTTGGCATGATGATGAGCCTCAACATGTTGATCGAAACAGGTAAGGGCTTTGATTATACCTTTAACGATTTTAATAAATGGGTTACAGCTGCCGGATTTCGTTCAACAGAACTAATTTCTTTAGCCGGACCATCAAGTGCAGCAATTGCTTATAAATGAGATTTACCTGGAACAACAAATATTAACGATTAATCCTATGCAAAACGTAACATTGAACAACAGCGTCGAAATGCCCATTTTGGGGTTTGGTGTTTACCAGATACCTGACGCGGCAGAATGCGAAAGAAGCGTATTAACAGCCTTGGAAACTGGGTACCGCTCAATTGATACCGCAGCTGCTTATAAAAACGAAGAAGCAGTTGGTAAAGCCATAAAACAAAGTGGTATCAACCGCGAGGACTTGTTTATCACCACTAAACTATGGATATCCGATGCAGGATACGAAAAAGCAAAGCGTGCTTTTGACTTGTCGCTCAACAAACTCCAGTTAGACTATCTCGATCTTTATCTTATCCACCAGCCTTTTTCAGATGTACACGGCGCATGGCGAGCCATGGAAGAACTTTATGAACAGGGCAGGATCAGGGCTATCGGTGTAAGCAATTTTCAACCAGACCGTCTCATGGATTTGATCGTATTTAACCATGTGGTCCCTGCGGTGAACCAGATTGAAACGCATCCCTTTCATCAGCAAATCGAAACGCAAAAATTCTTACAGGAAAATAATGTGCAGCTAGAATCATGGGGGCCATTTGCTGAAGGACGCAATAACCTGTTTAGCAATGAGGTGTTATCAGGTATTGGCAAGCAGTATAACAAATCAATCGCCCAGGTGGTTCTACGCTGGATGATACAACGCAACATCGTTGTTATTCCCAAATCGGTGACCAGGGAGCGCATTATCCAAAATTTTGATGTATTTGACTTTGAACTTTCGACGCAGGATATGGATCAGATTGCGAAGCTTGATAAAACGGAAAGCGCCTTTTTCGATCATCGCGATCCTGCAATGGTAAAATGGTTGGGAACACTAAACTGAATCAACTAATCACTATAAAAAAAGTACGCAGCATCGCTGCCTTCATCGCTACCCTCATTGAAAACCCAGAACAGTGCATCAATAAAAACATTGCAATCAGTAAGCCCAATTAAATCCCAACGCCGCCCCAATTAAAACCCAACAGTTCAGGACAGTTAAATAGTCATTTTTTTATATTTTCGAGGCGAAGATGATACCTGGCATTTCCAAGGTTATCGCTCAGGCATTCTATGCACATTCAGTTCAAATGCTGCTCAATGCCGCAACTACGCTCGGCAAAACAGAAGACATCGATCGTTACAGTAAGCTACTTCCACAGATCAAGGATGCTTTTGTAAAAGAATTTACCACCTTTAATGGCGCCTTAGCCTCATCTACACAAACTGCATATGTACTTGCGCTACAGTTTGATCTTTTACCAGAAAACATGCGACAACAAGCTGCGCAGCGCCTGGTAGATAATATAAAGGAATACAAATACCACTTAACAACGGGCTTTGTAGGTACGCCATATCTTTGCCATGTGCTAACAAGGTTTGGCTTTAATGATATCGCTTATAGATTGCTCTTGCAACAGACCTATCCATCCTGGCTTTTCCAGGTGAAACAGGGCGCAACCACAATATGGGAGCGTTGGGACGGTATAAAGGCGGACGGGACTTTCCAGAATATCGAAATGAATTCATTCAACCATTATGCCTATGGTGCAATTGGGGAGTGGATGTATAAAAATATCGCAGGAATAAAGGCCGATGATTCCGCCCCGGGATACCAGCACTTTTACGTGGCACCATTGCCAGGAGGGAAATTATCCAATGCTGCAGCTTCATTTGAATCTCCCTATGGCAAAATTGCGTCGAAATGGGAGATAGGCGATGGGGTCTTTACCTTATCGGTCACCATTCCAGCCAATACCTCTGCAACAGTAACACTGCCTGGGGCAGCCAATCAAAGCATCCGCCTGGATGGAAAATCCTTACCAGGGTCGGTAGAAAACAAACAGGATGGCAATAATGTGGTGCTAAAACTAGGTTCTGGAACCTACAGCTTTGCTTATCATTATACATTATAGCGAAAGTTTCCATGTACCCGAATGGGTTTGGAGCATGTTTTGAGGGGAATAAACTTCACAGTCTATAAAACAAATTTATATGCAAGATTTAAACAACAAAGTAGCTTACGTTACCGGCGGAACAAAAGGTATAGGATTTGGCATTGCTAAAGCTTTGGTGGAAGCCGGATTGAAGGTAGCCATTTCGGGCCGAAAGCTGGAAGATGTGCAAAAGGCAAAAGAAGAGCTTGGTTCAGATAACGTCATTGCCATCGCATCTGATGTAACAAATTTCGAAGATGAGGCCCGCGCAGTGGAACAGATCGTAGAAAAGTTTGGTCGGCTTGACGTACTCATTGCCAATGCGGGAGTAGGAAAATTTGGGCCTGTTGATCAGTTGAGCCTGGAAGATTGGAATGCAATGATCGCTACTAATTTAACCGGTGTGTTTCATACGCTTAAAGCAGGAGTGGAGCAACTCAAAAAGAACAAGGGTTATTATATCACTATTGCTAGCCTGGCCGGTACTAACTTTTTCGCAGGAGGATCGGGTTATAATGCATCATAATTTGGTGTTGTGGGTTTTACCCAGGCAGCGATGCTCGATTTAAGAGAATATGGCGTAAAGACAACTACCATTATGCCCGGTTCGGTAACCTCTCATTTCAATGATCACCAGCCATCTGAAGCTGATTCCTGGAAAATTCAACCATCAGATATTGGTGAAATGATTGTTAGTTTATTGAAATTGAACGCAAATGTATTGCCGAGTAAAATTGAGGTTCGCCCAACACAAACTAAATAGTTAAAACCCTAGTTTTCGTGGATTGTCTGCTATATAAACTCATGATAACTTTACGATTATAGATTTACATTTAGACAGCGTTTCATGAAAAACATCGTGTTATTAATAGTGGCTATGTTATCCTTAGGATGTACGAAGGAAAATGATCAACCCAATCAAGATTTTACCAGCGTTTATGGCGGGGTTCCTTATAAAGGAACTGTCAGCGGAACTGTTTCCATAGATGGGGGCAATGAATTTGCGCTTTCAGGAAAGGGGAGCATAGCCCTCATGGAAGCTACAAAAGATTCAGTTTCCATAGTCTTCCTATCAGATCTTGACAAGTTAGGCGAAATCAATATAAAGGTTCCCGGAAAATACGATGGAAACTCCTTTTATATGGAAGATGAAAATCCTAATATCTATTTTAAGATTATTGACCAGAATATAGATGGAAAATCTATCTCTGATCGTCAGGAGATGACTTTCAAAGGCAAATTGGAAAAGGAAAGCGGGCAAATGAAAATGATTGCTGTATTTAAGCAAGACACGGAGAGCTTTCCAAAAGGAACAAGGCTAGAACTCAACTTCGACACCAATCGTGCTATTAGCAATAGCAGTGGGGATGTTGGTGGATGCCCTACACGCTTAGTACCCGTTTGGTCGCCCAACGGTGTCGTTATGGGGATGGTGCCAGATTGTTAATAGTTGTATTTTATGTATATTTCCTGTAATAAACATAAAATAGATTACTTGTGCCGAAAATCATAACACTACTTATTTTATATCTTTCTTCAATAGCTACTACCGTATATGGTCAGCCGGGAGACCGGCTCACTTCATATAGCGATAGTGTATACCGTCAACTAGAACCTATAAAAAACCAGGAAGAAAAAGCGGTGGCTTTGCTTAATTTAAGTTACTTCTGGTCTGATCACAGTATCCCGAAAGCTTTACATTATATCGCTGAGGCAAAAAATCTATTAGGAACAAAAGTACAAACAGGTTATTATGGAGGGTTGATCGCTTTTTATACCGCTTCTGTTTATTTCGACAAAGACCCCAATAAGGCAAAAGCATTATATATGGAGGCTGAAAGATTGCTACAAAAAGCTGATCAAGCCCATAAATTAAAAGCCGTTCACTATCGTGCCCGTAGCTGGGGAAGCTATGGTGCACTTTTGCAGCGTGAAGATAAAGCAAATGAGTATGTAAACATACTATTGGATAAAGTGATTCCCCTGGCAGCGCAAACAGAAGATGTTACGCTTCTAGGCAACAATTATCAACACGTCGCCATGAACCT
>NZ_JAZQNU010000125.1:0-42061 GCF_045627485.1 Pedobacter sp.
CGTTATTGTCCTTATCACTAATTTTAATGATTCCCTTACCTAACCGCATGGCAGTCTGTAAAGACTCCAGCAAACGCTTACGATCGTCTGGTTCAATGATAAGGCGGTCAACCACAATTTCAATATCGTGAATCTTGTAACGGTCTACCTGCATTTTCGGCGAGAGGTCCTGAATAACTCCATCGACACGCACTTTCACATAACCTTGCTTACGGATCTGCTCAAAAAGTTCGCGGTAATGTCCTTTACGACCTTTTACTACCGGAGCAAGAATATTCACCGGCATCATGTCGTATTTACTAAAAATAGTATTCAGGATTTGTTCTTCCGTCATTCGCTGCATCTTTTCTCCGGTATTATAAGAGAAGGCTTCAGCAACACGTGCATAAAGCAGACGCATGAAATCGTAGATTTCGGTGATGGTACCAACAGTAGAACGGGGATTTTTACTTGTAGTCTTTTGCTCAATGGCAATAACAGGGCTTAAACCAGATACCTTATCAACATCTGGTCTTTCCATCCCTCCCATAAACTGGCGGGAGTAAGCGGTAAAGGTTTCCATGTAACGACGTTGTCCTTCGGCATAAATTGTGTCGAAAGCAAGTGATGATTTTCCGCTTCCACTTAATCCGGTAACAACAACGAGTTTGTTCCGTGGGAAAGAAACATCTATATTTTTAAGGTTATGTACCCGGGCACCATATACTTCAACATCTTTTTGCTCGCCCAGGTCAACGGTATTTTTACTCATATTATATATAAAAACGCTATAGACTCTTGAATAGAAGCCAGCAAATTTTCAGCCACAAAATTGCTAAAAATTTTATCAAAAATAAAGCCTTTATCCTTAATTCTATAGCGTTTAAAATACTTACTTTGCGTTCATGGCAAGCAGCTCTCTTGGCGCTGTATAACCATAACGGCTAGGGTTTTCCATTATCTGTTTCATGGAAACCAATTTGTAGACATAACCTGCGGTTTCACGATTAAGTTTCATTTTGAAGTAATCGTTTTCTTTTTGTTTCTTTATTTGCTTGCGCATGTGGTTATCGCCCACATTATAGGCTGCTGCTACTAAAGTCCAGTTACCAAATATGCCATACAACTCTTTAATATATTTGCTGGCTGCGATGGTAGATTTACGTAGGTTATTACGTTCATCGACTTTAGAGTTTACTTTTAGGCCATAACTGCGTGCTGTACCTGGCATGAACTGCCAGTAGCCGGCTGCGCCTTTTGGAGACACACCTCCACGCACGCCTGATTCAACTAGAGGCATGTACTTAAAATCTTCAGGGATTCCATATTGTTCAAGAATAGGTTCGATGATTGGGAACCATTCTGCCGCTATGCGATGTAAGCGATTAGTTTGTTGTTTTGCATAGGAGAAGTTACGTAGCGTACTCTTCATTTTCTTCTCTACCTTGTGGTCATCCTGTGGTAGACTTTCATCTGCAAATGTCAACTGAGCCATTAACGAAACAGGCTCTTTTTCTTTCAACGGGGTAATAGTAACGGGTACTGTTTTCTCTTGTTTTACAAGAACTTTTTCTGCTTGGGGCAGATGGTAAGCAAACACTTTTGCCATAACCAATAATGTTAAAATTATCGTACATGTTATTACGTGTTTCTTTATCATTTTCCTCCTTTTTTTGGTTAACAATATTGAACGGCTGCAAATATACGATTTATTTATCTAATTATCAACCCATTACAAAACAAGGCTCCAAAATCGCCGTTTAAGCATACCTCAGGCACGATTTTTATCGGACCTAAAACAGCCAAATTATCCGTTTAAGAATACGTGATTTTTTTGCTAAATTTGCAGCCCGCATACATATGCGGTTAATAGTGAATCATGATTAAAAATAACAACAGGAACAGTCGGGATGACAAGTCCAAATCGGGCAACAGAAGCAGAAGTGGTACAGAAAGCACCTTCAAAGGAAAGAGCAAATTCGGAGAGAAAGACGAGAAGGACAGCTCAAGAGGATACCAGGGTAAAAGTTCTGGACCAAGAGACTTCAAGCCCCGAGAAGAAGGCGCTTCAAGAGGTTACCAGGGCAAAAGTTCTGGACCAAGAGATTTCAAACCAGGAGAAGAAGGTGCGTCAAGAGGCTACCAGGGCAAAAGCTCAGGACCTAGAGACTTCAAACCAAGAGAAAGCAGAGAAGGTGCCTCAAGAGGTTACCAGGGAAAAAGCAGCGAAGCCAGGGATTTCAAACCGAGAACCCCAAGAACAGGTGATAGCGAAGCTCCTAAGTCAAGAGGTTACATCAAAAAAGACAACTTTGCTGCAGGTGCAGAAAAACCTTTCAGAAAGTTTGATGATAAAAAAAGTACCAGCTCGAGAAGTACAGACAGCAGACCTTTCAGAAAACGTGAAGAGGATGGCGAAAGACCAAAGTTTAACACACGTGGCGACAAAAACACCGTTATTCGCAGCAGAAAACCAGCACCTCCAAAAGAGGATGATGGCCTGATTCGTTTAAACCGTTACATTGCCAACTCAGGAATTTGTTCTCGCCGTAAAGCTGATGAGCTCATTGCTGCAGGTGTTGTAAGTGTAAACAACGTGGTTATCTCAGAACTGGGTCATAAAGTAGATCCGGCAAAAGATAGCGTCCGCTATAATGGCGAATTGTTGAAACGCGAAAAGAGAGTATATGTTCTCTTAAACAAACCTAAAGATTATATTACTACTACAGACGATCCTCAGGAAAGACGCACTGTTATGCAATTGGTTGAAAAAGCCAGCAGAGAGCGCATTTATCCGGTTGGACGTTTAGATAGAAACACCACTGGTTTGTTATTAATGACAAACGATGGTGACCTTGCCGACAAACTTTCGCATCCAAGAAACGGAATTACTAAAATATATCAGGTAGAATTAAACAAAAGTTTAAGCCAGGGTGATCTTAATAAGATCCAATTTGGTTTAGAACTGGAAGATGGCTTGATTAAACCAGATAGCGTATCATACGTTGCAGGTGGAAGCAAAAAAGAAATCGGTATTCAGATTCACAGTGGTAAAAATAGAATTGTTCGTCGTATATTCGAACACCTGGGTTATGATGTAGTGAAGCTGGATCGTGTGGTTTATGGCAACCTAACCAAGAAAGACTTACCTCGTGGCAGATGGCGTTACCTGGAAGAACATGAATTGATACAAATCAAACATTTGATTCATTAACCAATTTCACTAATGAAAAAACTCCTCTCACTTTTATCAGGCCTATTACTAAGTTTATCGATGCAAGCACAAACAGCAAATTACAATTTACTGATCGGGACCTACACAAATACAGGTAAAAGTGAGGGGATCTATACCTACCAGTTTAACAGCACAACCGGTGTTGCCGAACTAAAAAGTGTAACGAAGGACATTATAAACCCAAGTTACCTGGCTGTGAGCCCTGATAACAAGGATGTTTATGCAGTTAGCGAATCCGGGAAATCGAGTGCCGATTCAGCCTTCGGTTATGACGCCGCCACAGGGAAACTGAAGCTGCTCAACAAACAGTCGAGTGAGGGTGCTGACCCTTGTTACGTGACTACGGACAAGCACAATGTGATTATTGGTAATTACTCTGGCGGTAGCCTGGCGGTTTACGGTCGTAAAAAAGACGGCTCCCTGACAGAAGCCAAACAAGTGATTCAACACACCGGTAAAAGTATAGACCCGGAAAAAAGGCAGGAAAGTGCACATGTGCACCAGGTAATCTTAAGTCCGGATAAAAAATACCTGATCAGCAATGACCTTGGGGAAGATCATATCTACATTTACAATTACTTTCCTTTAGCAAAAACGCAGGTTCTGACCATTAAAAATGTGATTAAAGTGCCAGCGGGAAGCGGACCAAGACATTTAACCTTCTCTCCTAACGGCAAGTTTGCCTACCTGGCTCATGAATTTACAGGAAAAATTACAGCCTATACTTATGCAGATGGAACGCTAATCCCCATTCAGGAGGTAGGAACCGTAGCAAGCGATTTTAAAGGCAGAATTGACGCCGCTGATATTCACGTATCACAGGATGGCAAATTCCTTTATCAAAGCAACCGTGGTGATGTAAATGAAATATCTGTATTTAGCATTTTACCTACTGGCAGGCTCGCGGTAGCTTCGAAGACAAGCACTTTAGGTGCGGGTCCGAGAAACTTCGCTATTGACCCTAGCGGTAAGTTTCTGCTGGTGGCTAATCAAAGAACGGATGATGTAATCATTTTTAACAGAAATGATGTTACAGGAGCACTAACCGACTCTGGGAATAGAATTAAAGTAGGGTCACCAGTTTGCCTGGTGTTTACCAGCATTAAGTAATTGACTGAACATAAAAAAGGGCAATCTGTAATGGATTGCCCTTTTTTTATGTTTAATCGGTTAACACCTTTTGTTTCTCAATAATGGCATTATAATAATCCACATAAAGTGGCAGAATTTTCTTCAGGTCGAAGTCTTGTGCTCTTTTAAATGCGTTTTCTTTAAACTGGGCCAATACTTCATCATTCTCCAGGATCAGGATGGCTTTCGCCGCCATATCGTCGATATCGCCCACATTACTCATGTAACCGCAATAACCATCAATATTAAGTTCGGGCAAACCACCAGCATTGGAAGTAATAACTGGCACCTTACAGGCCATAGCCTCCAAAGCGGCAAGACCAAAACTTTCTGATTCAGAAGGCATCAGAAATAAATCAGAAACGGACAGGATCTCTTCTACCGCATCTTGTTTTCCTAAAAACCTTACATGTTCTACGATATTAAGGTTTCTGCACAGCTGTTCATTATAGGCACGTTCAGGTCCGTCGCCAACCATCAGCAACTTTGCCGGCACTCTATCCAGAATCTTGTGGAACATTTTAATTACATCCATCGTACGTTTCACTTTCCGAAAATTAGACGTATGGATAAGAATGCGTTCATTATTTGGTGCAATGGCCTTTTTAAAGTGATCTTTAGGCTTCAGGCTAAACCTATCAAAATCGATAAAGTTGGGGATCACCTTGATCTCACCAGTGATATCAAAATGCTTAAGGGTGTCGTCTTTTAAACTCTGCGAAACCGTTGTGATGCCGTCTGATTTGTTTATTGAAAAAGTAACTACTGGTTTATAGGTAGGATCTTTACCTACCAGGGTAATATCTGTTCCATGCAGGGTAGTTACAAAAGGGATGTTTATGCCATAAGTTGCGAGAATCTGTTTCGCCATAAATGCAGCAGAGGCATGTGGTATGGCATAATGCACATGTAGGATGTCTAATTTCTCAAACCTGATTACATCAACCAGTTTACTGGCTAAAGCCGATTCATAAGGGGCATAATCAAATAAAGGGTAGTTTCTGACCGAAACCTCATGGTAAAACAAATTAGAGGAGAAAAAGTCTAAACGTGCGGGTTGACTATAGGTTATAAAATGAACCTGGTGGCCCTGGTCTGCGAGGGCTTTACCCAGTTCGGTAGCCACTACACCGCTACCGCCAAAAGTTGGGTAACAAACTATACCTATTTTCATCGGATGGAAATTATATTTTTATGTGCTGCAAATAACCGTACAAGAATTGAGCTTTGTGTTAAACAATTGCAATTATTTCCGGCACCTTACTTTTTCCTCATTTCTTCCTGAATAACCAGGTAAAGTTCATTTGGACGCTGTGTACCAATAAAATACTCCATGCCATCGCGGTCGGTTAGCACAATAGCGTCTTTGCCGGATGAATAAAACCTCACACTGCCCTTGCGGTGCAGGTTGTAAACAGGATTATTCAGCATAAAACTACTATAAACATCCTTGCGAACGTTGACTATACTATTCAAATCTATGGTGACCTTTTTGGCCGTCCATAGTCCTTCAATAATAACACTTTTATCCTGAACGGTGATTTTATATTGAATAAGAAACAACAATATGATCGAGATACCAATGATGCCGAAGCCCACGATAAGGAATAAATCCTGTGTGTTATCACGGTCACGTTGATAAACATACGCGGCAAAACAAAATGCCGCCATCACCAACCGGATACAGATTCGAATGTAATCACGGCCGATGTATTGTTTTTCCAGATAGGCGTAGTTGTTTCCCATTGTTTAAAGTCAAGTTCGAAGCACTAATATTATCCTGAAGCTAAGATTGTAAAGCTTGTGCTGATTTCAATTCGAATATAGCTACTTTTTTTGTAGTGCTGGTTACTTTGTATCTATTGTCTGTGCGCATGCCAGCAATCCACACAATTTCACCATTACCATTTTCCAATACGGGTACCTGATCTTTAAGCGGAAGCGGCACCTTGGCATCGATCAGGTAATTGCTTAACTTTTTAAAAGTAGTCATCCCCAGTGGGATGAACCGGTCGCCATCTTTCCTGTAACGTAATACCATCGGAAACACCAGCTTCTCTTCGTCAACATAGGCTTTTTGTGGGTCCCTCTCATATTCCAGCGATGTGGTATGCCGGATATGGAGCTGCTGGTGGCCGAGGTTAATGACACTGTCGTCTGCCTCGATTGTACGCAGCCTTGGCAAACCTGCTGATTCCAATTCCGTGATCAGCAATTTTTCGCGGTCTATGGTTGCCCGGTGACTGTTACTGTAAAAAGAAACACCACTCTGTTTAGTGAGTGATTGCAAAATATCTTTAACCACGGGCTCCTGGAAGTGAAAAGGCTTTAGTAATTCAAACAGCAGCAATTGTTGTGGCTGCAGGCATTTAATATCTTCAAGGGCAATGGTGTAACCTACACCTTGTTTATGGATTATTTTAGTCCGGTAGCTTTCTACGACCTGGTTTAATACCATTTCTGTTTCACGGAAACGCTGCATGTTATGTTCAAAGGTCTGCTCGAGATTTGGGTTAATGGCTTGGAGTGCAGGCACTACCTGTAACCTGATTTTATTTCTGGCATACTTGTCGGAAGCATTGGAACCATCCTCTACATATGCGAGCTGTTCTTTTTCTATAATATCATCAATTTCTGCACGGGAAAGAAACAGCAAAGGCCTGATGAGTCGGCCTCTTTTAGGCAGAATACCATGCAAACCGGCAATGCCTGTACCTCGCACTAAATTAAGCAATATGGTTTCTATCGCGTCGTTCTGGTGGTGGGCGACGGCTATGTGATCGTAGTTTTCCTGATCGCAGAGCGTCTCGAACCAGCTATAACGCAGGGTTCTTGCCGCCATTTGCGTAGACACCTGTTGTTGGGCAGCGTACGCCCGCGTATCGAAACGGGCCACATAAAAAGGAACCTCCATGGCCAATGCCAAGTCTTTTACGAAATTTTCATCTCTTTGCGCCTCTCCTTCCCGAAGGTTAAAATTGCAGTGGGCTATGCCGAACTTCAGACCGGCCTGTTTAAAAAGGTGGACCAACAGGACAGAATCCCTTCCCCCACTTACCGCCAGTAGTACCCGGTCTTCTGCCTGAAGCAGGGAATTCTGGATGATAAATTCCTTAAATTTTTGTAGAGGAAACATCTTTCAAAAATATTTAATTTAAAATGGTAAGCAAAGAACTAACTTTGTAATGTGAAGAAACTACACTTATTCGTCTTTTTGCTCTTCTTAATGCCGCTTTTTAGCCTTGCTCAGGAAAGAACCAAGATCTTCCTTGATCGCTTTGAATGGGGTAAGGTAGATAATAAAACGAAAATTTCTTACCTTCGGAAGCCTGTTTTTCGTCATGAAAACGCTATTCTAACCTGCGATAGTGCAGTGTACTATGAAGATAGAAACGTGTTCGAAGCTTTTAACAATGTGCATATTAACCAGGCCGACACCTTAAACATCTATTCAGACCGCCTGAATTATAATGGCAATACTAAATTAGCCCACTTAACCAGTAATGTAAGAATGTTGGACCAGGGATCGGTGTTAACCACTAATGTGTTGGATTATAACCTGGGTACTCGGATAGGCACTTATGTGAATGGTGGAAAAATTGTAAACAAGGATGTTACGCTGACCAGTAAAAACGGTTATTATTTCGCCAATACACGTGATGCCTTTTTTAGGTATAATGTAGTGGTGGTTACTCCGCAAACTACTATAACATCGGATACGCTGCGTTATAATACCTTAACCAACTGGACCTATTTTTATGGCCCTACCAACATAAAAGGGAAAGAAGACAACCTGTATACCGAAAACGGCGCCTATAATACGAAGACAGAATATGCCTATTTCGGCAAGAAAAACCTGTATACCTCTGGTAGTAAAAGCTTAAAAGGTGACAGCTTATACTATGATGGTGTAGCTGGTTATGGAAAAGCGGTTAGAAACATTGTGTTCCGTGATACCACCGACAAAACATCGATGTATGGGCAGCTAGGTTATTATTATAAGGCCGACCAGCGAACGGTAGTTACCAAAAATGCTTACGTAGGTTTAGGTACAAACGACTCCCTGCTGGTTAACGGCACCAAGCAACCTGACAGCTTATGGTTGGGCGCCGATACGCTCGAAACGAGGATTGTGCTGGAGAAGACGCTAAAACTGTTACCCCTGCCCATCATCACTAAGGATAATGAGGTGGATTCGGAAGATGCAGCGGTGCGTGGCGCCAACGTGCGGGCATCTAACGCAGCGGCCGAAGCAAAACTTACTGATAGTTTAGGCAAGATTGACCCGAAGAAGGTCACCGTAAATAGAGACAGCTTAAATACCGATAGCGGAAAGCAGCAGCTGGCCGCTAAAATACCCCCCACGATTATAAAAGATAGCCTCACCGCTGACACCCTTAAAAAGGTGGTGCAAAATGAGGCTGTTGGTAAAGTAGACAGCCTGCAGAAAAAAATAGCGCCAAAACCCCTGGTAAAGGCCAAAGATTCAGCCCTGGTTAAAACTACGGGCAAAACGACAGCCCAGCTAAAGGATACCGTGATTAATGCCGCTGACACCGTGAAAGCCAGGGTAATTAAAGCATACCATAATGTGAAGGTGTTTAAATCGAATTTACAAGCCAGGGCCGACTCCCTGTTTTATACCAGTGCCGACTCTACTCTGCGGTGGTATGACAACCCAATTTTATGGGCTGAAGGATCACAACAGACCGGTGACACGATCTACCTGCAGCTGCGTAATAAAAAGATTAATTCAGTACAGGTGATACAAAACGCCTTTACGGCCAATGTGTATAAAGATTCGACACGATTTAACCAGATTAAGGGTAAACTGATGACCGGCTTTTTCACAGATGGCAAGCTCAACCGCCTTTACGTTGATGGTAACGCAGAAAGCGTGTATTTTACCAAGACAGATTCAGGTGATTACAAGGAAATGAACCGCACCATTAGCAGCAGGATCAAAATCATCTTTAAAAATGATGAAATTAGTGAAATTGTGCCAATAAAAGATGTTGAGGGGTCCGTAACTCCCATCCAGGATGTAAAAGGAGAAGTGATACTTACTGGTTTTGTCTGGAAGCCTGAATTGAGGCCAAAGTCGAAGTTAGATATCACAAACCCTAAATTACCGGCTAAGCCAAAAGCAGTGACCACAACAGCTGTTAAAACAAGCGGTAGCCCTCCGGTAAAAAAGCCCGCGGTGAAGCCTACTCCGCTGCCGTCTTTAAAAAAGAAATAAGTTTTCTCATAGCCTGTGCACGGTGACTAATTTCGTTTTTCTGCGCCATTGACATCTCTGCAAAAGTTATGTCGTACCCATCAGGTACAAATATAGGGTCATAACCAAAACCTGCTGCTCCTGAAGGTTGCTCAGTGATTGTTCCATTGATTACGCCCTCAAAAAAATAATGTTGATTCTGCTGCACCAGGGATATTAAGGTTTTAAACCGTGCTTTTCTATTTGACTGACCCTCCATATTTTTTAACAGGAGTTCCAGGTTTTCACGGTCGCCTCTTTTCCCGGCATAACGGGCAGAGTATATACCAGGATCATTATTCAAGGCCTGGACCTCCAACCCACTGTCGTCGGCAAAGCAGTCCATATGATAATGTGTTTCAACAAAGCTGGTTTTTAATCTTGCATTTTCAGCAAAGGTATTTCCTGTTTCGGGAATGTCGGTTTCACAACCAATGTCTTTAAGGTTTAAAACCTGATATTGGCCAGCTAAAAGCTGCCTTACTTCTTCAGTTTTATGGGCGTTGTTTGTTGCAAAAACGAGTTCTCTCATGATAGGTTTAGTTGCTGCAGGCTTTTCCACAGCAGTTTTTTACTGTTTAGGTCTTCATCCAGCCCCTTTAGGGTGAGCGAGAATATGGCATTCGCATTTTCCAGGTTTACCAGTACCTGTAAAGGTTGATTGCCAAGGTTTAAGGCAGTAGCAGGCACACCAAAGGAAATTAACAGCTGTGGCTGAAAATGCGATTGTAATTTATCAAAATGAAGATTAGGGTAAGCAGCGTAGTTTACAACAGCAACATCATTGGGGTCAAGCTTAATGGCCTTCACAATATTCCAAAGTAAGGGCACACCGGCACTTATACTTTCGGGATACTCATCGGCATTCACCAGGATTAGAATATGTTTGGCATTCCGACCAACATAACTGATTTCTTCTACCTGCTTTTCTATCGTATCCCCATAATTTGTTTCAATTAAATCACCGCTTGCTTTTTGATCTTTCACGGCTGGAAGCACCTCATTGGGCACCAGGAAGATATCTTCAGTAAAGAACAATTTTAACGCTTCTGTATCCCGGGTAATTTGCTCGGCCATTCCTTTCTTTCTTTGGGGCATGAATATTCTGTTAAAATTAGTTAAATATCTTATTAAAGCACCTTTATTTATTACTTTTATACCCTAAAACCATAGTAGGCAGACGCCGGGTTTAAAGCAAAGGCCTTTAAATCTATTAAATATGATTAGATTTGCAACGCTAATTAACGGAACGAAATAGAATGAAAAAAATGTTATTGTTGGCAGGCAGTTTACTCTGCTTGTTTATGAATGTACAGGCGCAAAAAACTACCATCGATAAAGTTGTGGCCGTATTAGGTAACAATGTTATCCTGTTATCTGATTTAAACCAACAGTACGCTCAATATTTAAACTCTGGAAACCCTAATAACGAATCTGTAAAGTGCTACATCTTACAGCAGATGCTGGTACAAAAACTGTTGAAACAACAAGCAGAAATTGACTCTGTTATTGTTGACGACAACCAGGTTGATGATGAAGTAGACAGAAGAATGCGTACCAGTATCCAACGTGCAGGTGGACAAGACCGCTTGGAGCAATTTCTTAACAAGTCGATTTTGCAATATAAAGATGAAATCAGACCAGATATTAAGGACGCTTTAATTGCCAATAAAATGCAGGGCGAGATTACAGGAAAAGTAACCATTACACCATTAGAGGTTAAGAGATACTTTGAATCGTACCCAAAAGACAGTTTACCGGATATTACTACAGAATTAGAAATTGGTGAGATTGTTTTGCAACCTGAACTAACGAAGGAAGAAAAACAAAAATACTACGATAAGCTTGATGCGATCCGCTTAAGGGTTAAAAGTGGTGAGGACTTTGGCTTTTTAGCTAAAACTTATTCTGAAGATCCTGGATCTTCTCCTGATGGTGGTGATTTAGGCTTTTTCGACCGTACCCAAATGGCGAAAGAATTTACGGCCTGGGCTTTTAAATTAAAAGCAGGTGAAGTATCTCCGGTATTTGAAACAGAGTTTGGTTACCATATACTACAAGTAATTGAACGTCGTGGAGAGCAGGTACATGCACGCCATATTTTGATTCGTCCAATTACGACTCCTCAAAGCATTGAACGCACTAAACTTCATGCGGATAGTATTTACCAGAACATCTTAAACAAAAAGATATCTTTCTCTGCTGCTGCTTCGAAATACTCGAGCAACAAGGAAACAAAATACAATGGTGGGATGATGTTATATGCGGATAACGTTACGGCACGTACCACATTTATTCCTGCAGATAAAGTTGATCCGAAAATATTTATGGTAGTTGACACCATGCAGGTTGGTAATGTATCGCAACCGGTATTAATAACTGAACCTGACGGAAAAGAAGTCTATAAAATACTAATGCTTAAATCAAAAATCCCACCTCACAAGGGGAACCTGGATCAGGATTATGCCAAATTTAAAGAGAAAGCCTTAGAACAGAAAATGGATAGGATCCTTAGCGAATGGTTCCAGAAACGTCGTGAAAGCACTTACATTAAGATCGATCCGGAGTTTAATACCTGCGAAGAATTACAGATTTGGACCAAACCAGAAAATACGAAGTAAGGATTAAACGAATTAGAAATGGCCGTATCTCGATAAGTGATGCGGCCATTTCCGTTTAATAATATTTATAACGGCTTTTCGCTTCTTAGTCTAAATGAAGAAGTAAGTTAGGATAATCTGTAACCACCCCATCAACGCCAAGGGCCAGCAGGTATTTAAGCTCTTTAACAGAATTAACAGTCCAAGGTATAACTTTAACCCCCGCCTCATGTGCACGATCAACCAATCCCTTTCCCACTAAAACATGGTAAGGACTATAATAAGTTGGCGTAAAACCCAGAAGGTTAAGGCTGACTTCGAAATTCTGCTTTTCATCAACCAAAAGCGAGGTTTTAATCTTCGGATACTTCTCATTCAAGTATTGTAAAGGACGCACGTCAAGGGATTGTATAATCACCCTTTTGGAGAGCTTCCTTTCTTCAACAATAGCCATAATTAGCTCAATAGCTACTGCAGCGTCTGGCTGGAAAGTACCATCGCCTTTGCGAATGAAAGCTGTTTCGATGTTATAGATTGGCTTTTTAAGTTTGTTCTGCTTTACATGGGCCTCAACAGCATCAATCACGTCCGTAAGCAATGGTTTGGAAACTTTCATTTTCACTTGACCAGGGAACCGCCTATGCACTTTCATGCCGACATCGTACTTTTTGATCTCGTCATAGTCCATTTTATACATGTTGTATTTTTTCTCATCTTTAAACGTGATGGCTTTACCATCAGGACGAGTGCTGATTTCATGGTTAAAATAAGGTTCATGCGACAAAACAACCTGGCTGTCCTTAGACACCACAACATCCATATCCAGTACGTTAACACCAAGGTCAAGTGCTTTAATCATTGCAGGAATAGTATTTTCCGGCATGATGCCCCTGGCGCCCTGGTGGCCTAACAACATGAATTTCTTTTGCGCCTGTACCTGTAATCCCAGAAAAAATAATGTAATAAGTAAAGTTTGTTTCATTTTATTGTGTTTATAAGTTGGACTCTTAAGTTTGTTCTATGTTTTAAGAGGATACTTAGGTAAACGATGATTGGACTGGCATGTTATAACAAAGGCCCCTTAATTTAGTTAAGAAGCCTTTATCATTATTTTTATAGCAGGGCTTTTCCTCCTGCTTCTTCACCTGTAGCCTTACTAACGCTCGGCAGGTGTGTAGATTTGAAAAATCAGGTTCCAGTTATGATCAGGCTGGCGTTCATAAACAAATACATAGTTAAAGCTTTCTCTTAAGTCGGCTTTATAATCAACCGTAGCCACACCAGTAGTATAGGCAAGATCGCCACCTAAAGCCTTTTCTATTTTGTTGGTTTTCAAGTTCATTTTATTCACCATACTGTTATAGAAGGCAATGATTTTCTCTTTCCCAATAATTGGCTCGTGACCAGGAAAAATTAAACGTGCATCAGGATTGACGAAACCAGCAAAAGCCGCACCTCCGTAAGATTTAAGCGTCGCATTTAAAGTCTTTTCTGTAGTGTTAATGATGTCTTTACCTGCAGCTACCTGTTTTTCTGTATTAAACTTAGGTTTAAAAAAACCTGCAGGTTCGATGTATTGATTTTGCACCTTGTTTAGTGGCTTATTATGCATGGAACCAATGTCTAAAGCCAGCACCCATTTACCATTTAAATCTTTCCATATCGATAGGTATTGCCCATATGATTTTTCCTTGGCATCTAATTCGAAAGAACCTGAAGTAAAACCCCAGTCGCCACTTTTAGAAACCCTGGCATAAGTTGGCGTCCAACTTAAGGTTTTAATGTTTTCCTGGTTAGCATAATAGGTCTTCACATTCTCTGGGTTTGGCCTGAACACCAAAGCATCAGATGCAGCGAAATCCATAAATGCAGACCTCTCGCCATTCTTTGCGGCACGGGCAGCAAATTCTTTATCTGCATTCACCAACGATTTTGTGGTGCCATCAGATTTTTGCGCATAAGCTCCAAGAGAGATGGAAGCCGCGACAACGGTATATAGAAATTTCTTTGTCATCATGATAAAAATGTATGCTAATATAAGATTTATATTTTACTCCAATTAGTGCCTTCTTTACTATCTTTTAGCTGAATACCCATTTGTTGTAATCCTACTCTTATTTTATCAGACGTTGCGTAATCTTTATTTTCTTTAGCGGTTTTACGGATATCTATAACCATTTCTAATACGGCGTTTAATTCGGCATTTGAACTATCTTCGTCTTTTAAACCGAAGATTTCGAATACGAAGTCCTGCATCAACTGTTTTAGCTTCTCCAGCTCATCCTTATCAACGGTGGTCTTCCCATCATAAACGCTATTAATAATTCTGACAGCTTCAAACAATTCGGCAATTACTACCGGACTATTGAAATCGTCATCCATTGCTTTGATACAGTTTTTTGTAATGTCATCAATGCCAATATTTCCAGTAACTGTAGGCACCAGTTTATCCAGCAAGTTTACTGCGTTCATTAAACGCCTGAAACCTTTCTCCGAAGCGTCGAGGGCCTCATTAGAAAAATCAAGTGTACTGCGGTAATGCGCTTGTAGCATAAAAAACTTAACGGTCATCGGGCTGAACCCTTTAACCAGTAAAGGGTGCTTACCTGTGAACAATTCGTGCGGAAGAAAACCATTACCTGCACTCTTCGACATCCTTGCGCCGTTAACCGTAAGCATATTGGTATGCATCCAGTAACGGGCAGGCTGAACGTGATTACATGCTTCAGACTGTGCAATTTCGTTAGTATGGTGTGTTGCTGCCAAGTCCATACCACCGCCATGGATATCAAACTCCTGACCAAGGTATTTGGCACTCATTGCCGAACATTCGATATGCCAGCCAGGGAAACCAACTCCCCAGGGTGATACCCATTTCATCAGGGTTTCAGGCTTGGCTTTTATCCATAAAGCGAAATCCAGACGACCACGTTTTTGGTCCTGACCTCCCAGTTCCCGAGTATTGGCCAACATATCCTCGAGGTTACGGTTGGTTAATATGGTGTAATTATAGGTTTTGCTATACTTATCAACATCGAAATACACAGTTCCATCTGCTTCATATGCATAACCATTCGCTATGATCTCTTTAATCATCTCAATCTGTTCGATGATGTGACCGGTTGCCGTTGGTTCTATGCTTGGTGGAAGGGTGTTAAACAACCGTAGTACCTCATGAAAACCCAAGGTATATTTCTGTACAATTTCCATCGGTTCTAGCTGTTCAAGCTTGGCCCTTTTGGCAAATTTATCATCACCTTCATCACGGTCGCCTTCAAGGTGACCGGCATCAGTGATATTGCGTACATAGCGCACTTTATAACCACTATATTTGAGGTAGCGAAAGATTAAGTCAAAGGAGATAAACGTACGGCAATTGCCAAGATGCACATCACTGTACACTGTTGGACCACACACATACATACCCACATTAGGCGGGTTTATGGGGATAAATACTTCTTTTTTTCGGGTAAGCGTATTATATAATTTAAGGCCTGTTTTCATATATATTGGAACTTGAGCATTGCATCTCCTGTATTTTTACAAAGGTAAAATAATTAAGGATTTAAACTCAAATCACTTCTTACGGGGAAATGATCTGACAAGCGGGCTTGTATGATACGATGATTGATAATTTTAAAATCTTTTGTTGCTGCGATATAGTCAATCTGAAAATTAGGGAATTTACCATTATAGGTTGTACCGAGCCCTGTGCCTTTCTCTACAAACGCATTATTGAGGGACGATGTTAACTGGGTTACCGCATAAGACGCAGGGGTATCATTAAAATCTCCCGCAATGAGATAAGGAATTTCACAGGTGCTCATGTGTGCTTTCATGATATCCACCTGATGACTGCGTTTTAAAAACGCGCTATTCAACATACTTAATATCCTTTTGGAAGGCACAAGATCAGGATCCATCTTTTTGGTCACTTTATCAAGGTATTGATAATCCTGCTTATCAAAAGAAATGGACTGCAGGTGCACATTGTAAACCCTGATGCGTTTTTTGTTAACCTCCACATCAACATAGATACTTTGATTGCCACCCCCGCTACTATCAAATATGATACTTCCTTTTTTCTTTATGGGGTATTTAGAGAATATAGCCAGGCCTGTGCCTTCGTATTCATTTTCAGAATGCGGAAGGTAATAATAGTTTTTGGTATCCATCAACTCCTTCAGGCTGTCGGTTATGGCATAAGCACCTTTTTTACGGGTGTAATACTCCTGGAGGCAAATGATGTCTGGATTTTCGTCTTTAATGACTTGCAGAATTTTCGATTTAACATCCTCTTCTTCCTCTTTATCATATGGCCTGAAACTATGCACATTGTAAGTCATCATGCGCACCAGCGAATCATGGGTTTTAGGGCCTGCACCTTGCTCGCCGAAAAAACTAAAGGTCGCATGTAAAGCCGACCAACCAAACATGATTACTACAAGCGTGGCAATAGCAAAAATCCATCGCCCACGGATGCACCACCAGGCAATCATAATAACATTGAGCAGCAAGATGTATGGATAGGCAAGACCAAAAAAGGGAATCAACCGGTTGTCTCGTGGATCCACATTTCCGGCCAGGTAACCTAATATAAGGAACACGACCAGCATGACGGCAATCAGACGCAGTAAATGATCCGAAAATGTAGGTTTTGTTCTTTTCATTAATGTTTACTAGCCTTGAATAACGTCTCTTTCTCTTCCCTGCTTAACTTATCATATCCAGATTTAGAGATTTTATCGAGGATAGCATCTACTTCAGCCTGAGCTACCGTAGAGGCTTTTGATGAGGCATTGCGTTTATAATTTTCATTTTTATTGACCTTCATTTTAGGAGCCTTCGGAGTCCTTTTGAAGATATTGCTCCAATCACTGCCTTTTCCAAGGGCTTTAATATAAATAAAACCTAGAAAGGCCCCGCCTAAATGGGCAAAACTACCCCCGGCATTAGAGGAAGCTACACCAATAACATCCAATACTACATACGCAATGGCAAGGTACTTCAGCTTTACATCACCCAGAAATAACATCCTGATGGAAAAATCGGGTACCAACGTGGCCGTGGCCACAACAATAGCCATTACCGCAGCTGAAGAGCCGATGATATTAGCCTGCGCCAGGCTTCCCTGAAAAACAGGAAAAATATGATAGGCAAGCATAAAAAATAATGCTCCTGCCACTCCACCGCCCAGGTAAACAAAGTGAAACTGTCGCGGTTTAAGAAAGTCTAAAAATATCTGCCCCAGCCAATACAACCACAGCATATTGAAAAGAAGATGAAATAACCCATCATGAAAAAACTGATAGGTAAGGATCGTATAAAACCGCATAGGCAGTTTAGACAACGATACTGGAAAAGCCACATACTCACGGATGAACGCGTTGAAACCCGCTGTACTGTTACCAGACAAGAAGATGCCGACACCAATAAGTGCCGTCACTATAAATATTAAAGTGTTTACGCCGATGTAAAAGAATACTGGATTCCCAGAGCGCAGCACCTTATACTTTAGATCTTCAAATAGCGTCTTATTCATAATAATCGTAAAAAGTGTTTTTATCTTTCCATAATTTCACCAGAATAAACCCTAATAGCGCACCACCTAGGTGTGCATAATGGGCTACGGAATCCCCTGGAATACTGGCCATTCCAAGAGACAATTCTATAATAATATATACGGGTATAATATATTTAGCCTTTACAGGAACGGGAATAAACATAATATACATCTCCGTATTAGGGAATAACATTCCGAACGCAACAAGTAAGCCAAAGATTGCACCTGATGCACCTACCATCGGCGCAAAATATATACCATGTAAAATGCTTGCCTGAGATTCAGTGAGCACCGCAGGGTTAAACATACCCTGAGCTAGCGATTCCAATGGAATTGTACCATGGTTTACGGGACTCCCTGTAATTTGATAGACTTCAAACGCCTGCACTGCCCATTGTAATGCTAAAGCACCCAAACCGGTAATCAGGTAAAAATTTATAAAACGTTTAGATCCCCACCGACTTTCTAACACCCCACCAAACATGTACAATGCAAACATATTAAACAGAATATGTGTAAAACCGCCATGCATAAACATATAGGTAATGGGTTGCCATATCTTAAAATTGGGAGCATCAAAATAATAAGCACCCAAATAAGTAGCCAGATTGATACCCTTATCTTGAAAAACTAAAGTTGCAACGAAAAGGAGGGTATTAATGATAAGAAAATTTTTAACTACAGGCGGTATATGGATGTTATTCATCTTTATTTTTCGAATTTTTTATCTATTTCTGTTAGTGTGAGGGTCTGGATTACGGGCCTGCCGCTAATGCTAAAGTTAGGTGTTTTACAGGCAAATAACTGCTCAATTAAGGTGTTCATTTCCTCCTGTCCCAAACTTACCCCATTTTTTATCGCACTATTTCTCGCCATGCTGCGCGCTAGGGCATCCCGTTTATCTAATTTAAGTTCTTGCTGTGAGTTCTTAAATCCTTCAATTAAATGTTCGAACAATTGTGTCTCATTTATATTCCCGCTACCTAAGTCAACAGGTATTCCTTCAATCACCAATGTATTCTTTCCAAATTCACGCACTTCAAATCCAAGGCTCTTGATATCTTCCAAAAGACTTTTGGCAAGCTCATAATCATTCGGACTTAAAGTTACTGTTTGTGGGAATAAGCTTTGCTGTGAAGCACCCTTACGATCTTCGAGGTGAACAAGGAACCGTTCATATAAAATACGTTCATGTGCTGCCTGTTGGTCAATCATCATCAAGCCCGATTTTATCTGTGAAACGATATAACGGTTATGTACCTGCATCAATTGTTTCTGCAAGGGTTTAAAGTTATCTTCTTCCCTGGTTGTACCATCCAGGCCTATCGTTCCCTGCTCTACTTTATCGTGTTTAACAATATCGTACAAAGAGCCCCAGTTTTTGTTGCCTGCACTTTTCACATCAAAACCACCAGCATAGGCTGTTGCTCTGTCTGTGCTTTTTTCTCCGGCAAAAGGGTTGAAATTCGGGTTAAAACTTATGGTTGGGGGAACAATATCTTCCGGTGCCTTAGGCGTTATCATACCACTAAAACCTGTCTCTACATCGAAATCAATGGTTGGACTAATGTTGAATTTACCAAGGGAGCGTTTTACAGCCGAATGGATAATGGCATAAATGGACTTCTCCTCCAGGTATTTGATCTCGGTTTTCGTTGGATGCACATTGACATCAATCTTCGCCGGATCGATATCAATGAACAACACATAAAGCGGGAAGTTATCCTCTGGTAACAACTCCTGATAGGCCTTATTAACTGCATGATTAAGGTAGGCATCTCTAATGAACCTGTTATTTACAAAAAAGAATTGTTCACCACGTGTTTTCTTAGCAAACTCGGGCTTACCAATATAGCCTTTGATATTAATAATGGATGTTTCCTCCTCAACTGGAATCAGGCGCTGGTTGTAAGTATTTCCAAACAAGTGAATGATTCTTTGTTTAAGCACAGCAGCTGGTAAGCGATAAATCTCTACGCCATCGTGGTGCAAACTAAAAGTGATTGCTGGATTAGCCATCGATATCCGTTGAAATTCTTCAATGATATGGCGCATTTCCGCAGGATTACTTTTCAAAAAATTGCGACGTGCTGGTGTGTTAAAAAACAGGTTTTTAACGGAGATGCTTGTTCCCTCAGGTGTAGCTACAGGCTCTTGTTTGACAAAGTTAGCGCCTTCAATTTCAATCAGCGTTCCAATCTCATCTTCATAGCGACGGGTTTTCATCTCTACCTGCGCAATGGCAGCAATAGAAGCCATTGCTTCGCCACGGAAGCCCATGGTTCTGATTGCGAACAGGTCTTCTGCTTTTCGCACCTTGGAAGTAGCATGCCTCTCAAAACACATGCGTGCATCGGTTACACTCATCCCACAGCCGTTATCTATCACCTGTATGAGCGTTTTGCCGGCATCTTTTAAGATAAGTTTTATTTTATTCGCCCCTGCGTCTATCGCGTTCTCTAGTAGTTCTTTTACTGCCGATGCAGGTCTTTGGACCACCTCTCCTGCTGCAATTTGATTGGCAACGCTATCGGGTAAAAGTTGTATAATATCTGACATTTATTATCTTCGGTAAAGGTTGCTAATTTAGCTAAAATAAGCCTTAAACTAAGGTGTTTTCTTTAATTTGAATGTAAATTGGGAAGTCGCCGCTTCAATATATACCTTTAAACCCATGAATAAACTTTACGCCAGTCTTGTTGTTGGAACCATGCTGTTAAGCAGCTGCTTCAGTAAAAAAGCAGACCTCCTTGTTTACAACGCCAAAGTGTACACCGTTAATGCCGGCTTTGATACCGTACAGGCCTTTGCTGTAGCAGATGGCAAGATCATTGCCCTTGGATCAAACGAAGAAATTAAAAAAAATTATTCCGCTAAGGAAGAGCTTAATGCCAATGGCAAATCAGTTTTCCCTGGTTTTATTGATGCCCACGCCCATTTTTATGGCTATGGCGAGAGTTTACAGACGGCAAATTTACGGGAGACACAGAGCTGGGAAGAGGTTTGTGAACGTCTAACAGAATTTGCTAAAACGCATCCAGATGGATGGCTTATTGGCGAGGGATGGGACCAAAACGACTGGAAGAATAAAGAATTCCCTGATAAAACACAATTAGACAAATTATTTCCAAATCGCCCAGTACTGCTAAGAAGAATTGATGGACATGCGGCAATCGTTAACCACCAAGCGCTGCAGGCTGCTGGCATTAGCAAAAGTTTTGCATTAACAGGCGGCGAAATTGTGGAGAAGAATGGTAAACCCACAGGACTGCTGATTGATAATGCCGTAGATTTAGTTGCTGGAAAAATCCCACCACCAACAGCAGCACAGGCAGAAAAAATATTATTAGACGCACAGGAGGAATGTTTTGCAGCAGGCTTGACCACCATAGACGATTGTGGCCTTGATGCACATCAGGTGGACCTTATTGCTTCTTTACAGGAAGCCAATAAATTGAAGATGCGTTTGTACATCATGTTGTCAGATAAAAAAGCAAATTATGATTACTTATTTAAGCGTGGTGCCATCAAGACACCGCGGTTAAATGTAAGGTCATTTAAGGTATATGCTGATGGCGCTTTGGGCTCCCGTGGTGCTTGCTTGTTACATCCTTACAGCGATATGCCTAACAAATCTGGCTTTCTATTGAGCGACCTTAAACATTTTGAGGAAGTGGCCGGCAAAATCAATGAACATAATTTCCAGATGTGTACTCATGCCATTGGTGA
Source organism: Pedobacter sp. (assembly GCF_045627485.1). Taxonomy (GTDB): domain Bacteria; phylum Bacteroidota; class Bacteroidia; order Sphingobacteriales; family Sphingobacteriaceae; genus Pedobacter. The sequence continues at coordinate 21,498 of NZ_JAZQNU010000125.1, forward strand.
TTCTGCCAATCGCAGCATCCTCAAAATTTATAACAAGGTATTGGGCGGAAAAAATGATAAACGCTGGCGCATCGAACATGCGCAGGTAGTAGCGCCAGAAGATTTCCCCTTGTTTGCTGCAGCTAATATCATCCCTTCGGCACAACCTACACATGCCACATCTGATATGTATTGGGCGGGGGATCGTTTAGGTAAAGCCCGTTTAAAAGGCGCATACGCCTTAAAGCAGTTAATGGATCAAAACGGATGGATACCGCTTGGAACCGACTTCCCGGTAGAAGACATTAATCCGATGTTCACTTTCTATGCGGCAAGCGTTAGAAAGGATACCAAGAACTTTCCAGAAGGCGGCTTCCAAATGGAAAATGCATTAACCAAAGAGCAGACCTTAAGAGGGATGACCATTTGGGCGGCTAAAGCTAACTTCGAGGAACATGAGAAAGGTAGCCTGGAGAAAGGAAAATTCGCTGACTTCATCATTTTAGACAATGACTTTATGACTGCTGCACCAGAAACTATATTAAACACACAAGTACTAAAAACCTATATTAATGGAGAGAAAGTCTATGAAAAGAAATAACCTGATTACCTTAATTGGTATCAGTATGATGACGCTGTCAACCTTCAGCGCATGTGCACAGGATCACAGGACAAATACCCAACGCCTTGCACAAACGAATGCCATTATAAATAATACCGTTTTATTAAATAACCAGGAAAACCTGGTTCCCATCAGCAACTTAAATGAACATCAGATTGCCTCGGTAAGCCTTGGCTTTCAAAACCAATCGACAGTAGATAGTTTATTAAATAAATATACCAAAGTAACCCCATTTTCAGCGAGCAATTATGTGGCAGACACTACCTTGGATGAACTGGAGGATGACCTCAAGTATTTTAACACCATCATCGTCACGATATCAGATTACGATGCTAAAAATGGCAGATACCTTAATTTCATTAACTCTATTGCCAAGTCTAAAAAGGTGATCGTCTCTTTATATGGCCAGGGCACCGCATTGGCTGCTTTCGATAATGTGCAGTCTCCCATTATCTGGTCATCGGCAAACTCTGTTGAAGCGGCAGCTGTTGTTCCCCAAATCATCTTTGGGGGCATTGCCGCCAACCAAAAATTACGAAATAATTTTTCAGGCAAATACATGGCCGGCTCAGGTTTTAACACCGTTGCAAACCGTTTAAAATATACTGTACCGGAAGACGCAGGTGTAAACAGCGACAACCTTAAAGACATTGATAAAATTGTTGAAGAAGCCATCAAGGAAAAAGCTGCCCCAGGTATGGTGGTACTGGTAGCAAAAGACGGAAAGGTAATTTTTAACAAGGCTTATGGTAACCACACTTACGACACCAATGCCTCACAGGTAAAGGTGACTGATATTTTTGACCTTGCGTCAATTACAAAAATAATGGCCACTACGCCTACCGTGATGCGCCTTGTGGAAGAGAAAAAACTCAAATTGGACACTAATGTAGGCGCTTACATCCCAAAAGCACGGACTTCACCCATGAACGCAATTAACGTCAGAGAAGTGATGCTTCACCAGGCAGGGTTTATACCGTTTATACCTTTTCAGAATTTTGTTAAACCAACTGACCACAGCCAAGATTCTACAGCTGCTTTCCCAACCAAGGTAGCAGATGGCTATTATATTAAAAAGGGCTATTTTAATGAAGTAATGTGGCCAAAGATGTTGAATTCCCCTATTAAAACCCGTGGGAAATATGTGTACAGTGACATTAGCATGTATGTAATGAAAGATATTGTAGAACGCATCAGCATGAAGCCACTGAACCAATATGTTGCAGAAAATTTTTACACGCCACTTGGGATGCAAACTGCAGGTTTTTTACCACGCAACCGCTTTTTAGCTTCGCAGATTGTGCCTACAGAAAAGGATACTTATTTTAGAGACACTTTGTTAACAGGTTATGTACATGATCAGGGTGCTGCTCTGGTAGGCGGAGTTTCAGGTCATGCCGGGCTATTTGCCAGCGCGAACGACCTGGCCATCATGTACCAGATGTTATTAAATAAAGGCACCTATGGTGGTCAGCAATACCTCAGCCCGGAAACTGTAAATATGTTTACTGTAAAAAATAGTAACATCAGCAGACGCGGACTTGGTTTTGACCGATGGGACCCGGACACATCAAAAGAATATCCTTCAAAACTAGCTTCTCCACAGACTTACGGTCATACCGGCTATACGGGAACTTGCGTATGGGTAGACCCAAGCAGAGGGTTGGTTTACGTGTTTTTGTCTAACCGCGTACACCCGGGGGTTTCAGAAATGTTGGGGAGATTGAAGGTAAGGGGCCGGATACAGGATGTGATAAATAAAGCCATTGATTTAAAAATTCAATGATCTATTCTAAGGCTGAAAAGTTTTGCGAAGAGCAAAACCCTTCTAGGACTTTTCATAGACATTGAATTTTTTCTGGAAGAGAAAGGAAGTCACTACAGTAATTATTTACATAATGTGGTTAAGAATAAAAATACGATAGCATTAAATATGAAAATCCCAGTTGACAATTCAACTGGGATTTTTTATACCATAATAAGTTCTAAAAACGATATACTTTCTTTGAAAAACCTGGAAAGTGGTTACTTAAGCTTCCTTTTTATTCAACCGTACAGCACTGCCCACCTTTTCATCGGATAAAAATACTTATTCGATGTAAAGCCCTGGAACGTGGTTAAGCTAAGCTTCCTTTTTATTCAACCGTACAGCACTGCCCCACCTTTTCTTCGGATAAAAATACTTATTCGATGAAAAGGCCTAGAAGGGTTTTGCTCTTCGCAAAACTTTTCAGCCTTTGAATCGAAAAGAATTTTTACTTTTTTAACCCTATCTCTCTCAACCTTTCATCTAAATACTCGCCTGCAGTCATATCAGCATAAACTTTCGGATGCGCTGCATCTATACACGACTCCAAACTTGTCAGGTCCATATCCGCTCTAGGATGTAAAAAGAAAGGCACAGAAAACCTTGATGTTTTCATCAGCTCACGAGGGGGATTAACCACCCTGTGAGTGGTAGAACGCAGTTTATTGTTGGTCAACCGTTGCAACATGTCGCCTACATTGACCACAATATCCGAATGATGGGCTTTAATAGGCAACCATTCATTATTGCGTGTTAATACTTCCAGCCCGTCGGCACTCGCGCCAATTAACAATGTAATCAGGTTAATATCTTCATGTGCACCCGCACGTACAGCGTCATCAGGAATTGCCTCTGGGTTTTCAATAGGAAAATAATGTATGCCCCTAAGGATTGAATTTCCATTATGAACATGCTGATCGAAGTAGTCAATTGGCAAACCCAGGTAGGTAGAGATGGCGCGAAGTAAGTGTTTGCCATTATCTTCTAATTTCCGGTAAACCTCCATGGTGACGGCATTAAATTCAGGAATTTCCTCCAGAATCTCGTTTGCAGGATATTTGTCTTTTACAGGATCACCATCCGTAACTTCCTGACCAATCTGCCAGAATTCTTTTAAATCGGCTGTCTTAGCACCTTTTGCTGTTTCTTTTCCCGGACTTGTATAACCTCGCTGTCCAGCTAATTCTGGTTTCTCATATTTAAGCTTGATTTCTTTTGGTAAAGCAAAAGCAGCCTGGATATTCTCATAAAGCTTATCTATCAGTTCCTGACTTACGCCATGATTGGTAATGGTAACAAAACCCGAATCGTTAAAGGCTCTACCCAATTCATCTGAGAACTGTTTACGTTGTTCTTCATTTCCGTTTATATAAGAACCCAGATCTAGACAGGGTATGTAGGGTGTAGACGTCATAATTTCTCTTCTTGTGAATGCCACAAAATTAGGCAACAATTGTTAATAAAAACCTTTTTTTTCACAAATCGAATTATAAAACATTATAATATAATTAATTAAGTTATCCACATCAAACACAGAAATTTACCAAGTAAACTTAATACTAAATCAGGTGAGTGTAATTAAAGCGCTTAACCAACATCTTTAAAAACTAAACAGTTTCCATATTGGTAACTTTAAATAAAAATACTACAGATGAAATATTTATCAATCATAGTACTAATCCTTTTTTCCCTAACTGATGCAGAGGGCCAGCAAAAGCAACTCGAGAAAGCAACATTTGGAAACGGCTGTTTTTGGTGCTCAGAAGCTGTCTTTCAACGTTTAGCTGGGGTAACCAAGGTAAGATCTGGATACGAGGGTGGCTCCATTCCAAACCCTACCTACGATGACGTGAGTAGCGGCCTAACTGGACATGCTGAAGTGATTGAAGTAACTTATGATCCAAAGGTATTAAGCTACGTAGAACTTCTAAACGTATTCTGGAAAACCCATGACCCGACAACCTTAAACCGTCAGGGTGCAGATGTGGGTACGCAATATCGTTCGGTCATCTTTTATCATAATGACAAGCAGAAAGCATTAGCAGAAAAATATAAAAATGAGCTAAACAAAACCAATGCTTTTGGTAAACCTGTGGTAACAGCTATCAATAAGGCGCAAACCTTTTACGTCGCAGAAAAATACCACCAGAATTATTATAACAACAATAAAAACCAACCTTATTGCCGTGCTGTCATCCAGCCAAAACTCGAAAAACTAGAGCAGGTTTTCAAAGACAAACTAAAGCCAGCACACTGATACCATCGGATTTACATAGATCAGACCATGATGCTTCACCATAAACGCTCCTGCAAACGCATCAATTAATCTCTGTTTAATTCTGTTGTGGACGTGAGGCTCCTTGCTGATAGAAATTCTGAAGACGTTCGGGTTGGTCGGTGTTGATCCAGTCTACCCCAAGTTTCTTTAGTTCTAGCCAGGTTTCCGGGCCATCTGCTGTACCCCAAAATCTGAATGGCTTCTGTTGTTTGTGGGCTTTTTCAATAACCGATTTCAGCTTAAGTTTATCTGCGGTTGTTAGAGTTCCTCTGCCATTCCAGGTTGTATACTTTTTAATGTCAGCACTAATCATCACCACGCGCTTCAATTGTAATGGTGTATATTCGATATTCGGCCTCCCATCAAAAGAGATATACTCAGGATAGTTTTTAAATGCCGATGGCAGTGGCATATCACCACTAATGGCAATCGTGATGGCCTTCGGATTTTTGGTCTTATCAAAAATTGTGTTAAACGATTTAAGCTCTTCAATCAGTACTGGTAAAACAAGCTGGTAATCTTTTTTGATGTCAATAACCAACTGCAGTTTCTGAGCAGGGTCCGGGTAAGGAGAATGTCCATTTTTAACATATTTCTCTGCCAGCGGCTCCAGGTAAAGTTTTCTTAAAGTAGCATCTTTAGTAATCTCAGTGCTATCATGTGCAACATAAAGCTGACCATTTTTCAAAAAAACATCGGCCTCAATGGACCCCATACGTGCATGGTACGAATTCAATAATGGAATAGGCTGATGATAGTCGTTATGACTATGACCATTTTTAAAAGACACCCCTATTTGGGCCGACACCTTGCAAAAATGCATGCTGAAGATCAGGGTAGAAAGTAAAAGCGTTTTTTTTAACATCCTGGATTTCATTTGATCATAGATTAATAGAGCCCTACAATTCCAATCTTCATTAAAGGTACAATTTAACAACAAAAGACACGATTCTCTTCATAAGCAAATCAAAAACTTCCTGTTCCTTAAGTTGAATGGTAGAGCCTGGCTTATATCCCCTTTGCAAAAACTTGCGTGAAGATTGGCTTAACAACAAAAAACCCCGGCAACAAAATGTTCCGGGGTTTGTAATATAAAAGAGTTATAAATTAAGGAAATTTAACACCTCCGTATTTTGTTACATCGACAGTTGGTATGCTCGAACCATATTGTCCATTAATGGCTTTAATAAAAGCATTCGCTGTAATCGCGTATCCAAGTGGTGTAAGATGAATACCATCTAATGAAAACATGTTACCCGTAATGAAAGCCGAGGTCACTTCTACACCATTAACCGCCTTACCAATTAAATGGCCACTGGCATCTGTTTTACTGAACTCACCTAACATCTCAAAAGCATCAAATAAAGCCAAGCCTTTTGAGGCAGCAACACTTTTAATGGTGTTGTTATAGGCATTCACAAAATCGTTAACTATAGCCACTTCATCCTTATCTAATACCCATTTGTTTTCAATTGGGTTAAGAGGATGTAAACCATAAGGAATTCCTGATGCGTTAGGAACACCAATCACGTTTGCTGAACTCAATGTTAAGGTAAATAAATCTGCTGCAGTTGCAGTTCTGGTAGCTCCTGCACCTGTTTTGATATACAAAGCGGTAACTGCTGCCCCTGCAGGTGTAGCCTGTACGGCAGCCAATAAACTACCTAAAGTTACAGTAGTAAAATAAGGAATTTTGGTAACATCAGGAATGGTAGCCACCACACCTTTAGCGCCAGTAGATGTTAATTTGTTTACCGTTGCATTATACAACGCACTGAAATCGCCTTTAGGTGTAGGTACATCACCAGCACCACCACTGGTTGCATAGCCTAGAATGTCGTTGTTACCCAACCACAAACTAAAAAATGTAAATGGTTTAGCCGTAACAAAATCAAGGTAAGTTGTATTGTTGGTACCTGCATTTCCAGGAAGCAAACGCTCATAGAAACCATTTAAATTACCATATGGTGCATAATTAACATGCATTAATTTAATTCCTGGAACACCGTAGTTTTCCAGTTCTCCTGCATGTTTAGTGTATAATACCACATTTCCGAAGCCAGGAATTGCCTGCTGACCACGTACAGCGAGTTTAGCCGTTTCTGTAGCCGTAATCGGTGTTCCATTAGGATTAAAACCTGTCAGCTTTAAATAACCTGAACCGTTTGACTGCGCTTCGTTAAAAAGCGGACTGGAGAAATTACCACCACCAATACTTTTTAATTGCTGTGCAATCAACTCCGGGTAAGAATTCTTTTGTCCTTCCAGGTGTAATCCGCCGTCTGCGTAACCTGCAGTAAGCGAGTTACCAATTGCAATATACCTGGTAAAATCTGCTGTTCCTTTAGTTGGAACAATGGTGTCCATTGTTGGCTTACAAGAAGCTAGTCCCAAAATGGCGACAGCCAGCAAACCTTTAGATAAATATTGTGATTTCATGTTGTTCTGGATTGATGATTAGAATTTATAAGATAAACCTATACCTGGAATATAAGCAACTGTTTTAAAATTACCACTTAAGCCTGTTTCAATATTTGTTTCTGTTCTGGATTTAAGGTTTTCATATAAAAATGAAAAGTCTACTCCTAAACGCTCAGTTGGTTTAAATCCAATACCCGCACTTAACAATATACGGTTAGCATCTGGAACTTCGGGAGTTACATAGCCTACACCTACCGGTGTAAAAGCGTAACCTATACCAGCTCTTAAAGCAATCGCATCGGTTGTTTGGTTTTCTACACCCAAACGTAACGTTGCTGCATCATGGTAATTACGTGGAGATCTGGTATTTTCAATACGATCATTGTTATTATATACAAAAGCAAGCTCTTTATATTTGTGCCAGTGCACCCAGTTTACGTCAACTGCAATCGTGGTTTTGGCTGAAGGATAAAACCCCAAACCTAAGGAGGTGGTAGCAGGTAATGGCAAATCGGCATTGAATTTAGTAGGGAAACCACTAGCCAAAGCAGCGGGAACATCAAAAATAGCATCTCCATCTTCAACTGATGCAGTGATCTGAGAACGGTGAGTTACACCAATCGAAACACCAGAAATTGTTTTCACATAGATACCGGCATTCCAACCAAAATTATGTGCATCACCCTGAAGTTTTGCCGTTGCTGTCTGACCGTTGCTTAACGTCAATGGTACCGCACGTCTTAAATCAACTTTACCCATGGAATAAACCAATCCACCACCGATACCCACATGATCAGACACTTTAATACTCACCGTTGGCTGAATGTAAATGGCGTGTAAATCAAGCGATGTTACGGTATATTTTCCAGTCCAGTTTTCATCCCAGTGCATGGCACCACCAAAAGGTGTGTAAGCACCTAAACCGAACCTCACACGTCCGTCAGGGTTTCCAAAAACCGCATAAGCCTGAAAAGGGGTAGGCACTTTGCTTTTATTGTGTTCCACGCGGTTAGAGCCGGTTTCACTAAAAGCTGTTTTTAAGAAGATTGGGCTGACACCTCCCTGAATGCCATTCTTTTTCAAAAAGGACACTGCACCTGGATTAAAAAAAACAGCCGCTTCGTCCATTGCAACACCTGTACCGGCACCTGCCATTCCAATTTGTTTTTGTCCTTGAAGGTTAACCTGGAAGGACTGAGAGAATCCCCATACAGGTATAACCATTAAAAAACTGAGTAAAATCTTTTTCATGATATCTGGTTGTTAAATGTTATGCTAACATAATTAAAAATAACTTATGCATGCATAACAAAGAAACAATTTTTCATTTAAAAGTCAAAAGAGTTATGTAGTTACCGTTAAGTAGATGGCGGTGATAACTTTGCAAGCCACTCGGTAGCGGAAAAAGCCCGATTCTGGACATAACAATAATAACAATTAGAATAATATATGAGTTTGATCCAAGCCTTAAACTGGCGTTATGCAACAAAGAAAATGAACGGTAAAGCCGTTTCACAAGACAAAGTTGACCAAATTATAAAAGCTGCGCACCTTGCGCCTACCTCTTCAGGTTTACAACCATTTAAAATTATCGTGGTTACAAATCCTGATCTCAAAGCTAAAATAGCAGACCTTGCCTATGGCCAGCAACAAGTAATAGATTGTTCACACCTGTTGATATTCGCTGCATGGAACCAATACACTGAAAAAAATATCAGGGAAGTATTTGCATATGCAAATGCCGAACGCGGATTACCATCAACGGCAACTGCTGATTACGAAAACACGTTAATTTCTTCTTTAACCGCAAAAACGGCTGAAGATAATTATCACCATGCAGCTAAACAAGCCTATATAGGTTTTGGAATGGCAATCGCAGAAGCCGCTTTATTACAAATTGACGCCACCCCTATGGAAGGCTTTGATGCTGGTAAGCTTGATGAATTACTTAACTTAAAGGCCTTAAATCTGCGTAGCGCGGTCATGCTTACCTTAGGTTACCGTGATGAAAATGGCGACTGGCTAGTCAACCTTAAGAAGGTCCGCAGTCCACTAACTGAATTCGTTGTAGAGTACTAAACAACGCCAACCAATTTGTAAGCCCTAAGGTGTAGCGCCTGAAATAAATGTCAAAATATGTTAAAGCCTGGTTAAAATGAAGAAGCTAAGGCCTTAAATGAATATATTAGCAAATCAATCGTTAATTTACATTCATGAAGTATTTAAAATTTGTATCTGCTTTGATTATAGTCCTCAGCGGGCTACACCTTACGGCTCTTTCACAGCAAGACACGACAACTTTAAAGAACATTATCAACAAAACCAGTAAAATCCCTGAGTTATATCCTGTTGAAAAAGTGTACTTACATTTCGATAAACCTTACTACAGTGTATCTGATACCATCTGGTTTAAAGCATATTTAACAACTGATCAAAACATGCCATCGCCATTGAGTAAAATCGTATATGTCGATGTGATGAACAGCCAGGATTCCCTAGTGAGTACGCTCAAATATCCCGTTACCAACAGCATGGCTTATGGCAACCTCCCATTAGACCCCCTAAATTTTAAACAGGGCAACTATTATATAAGGGCTTACACCGTATGGATGCTAAATTTCGACCCCGATTATTTCTTTACTAAAACCATCCCTGTAGGCGCTGCCGTTGATAAAGAATTACTTACACACTTCAGCTACCAAACCAGCAATGCCGACAAAGGACAGGTTATCAATGCACGTATACAATATAAAAATGCGGACAAACTACCCTACGCGAACAAAACCGTCAACTGGAAGGTGATATCCTCTTTTGAGGAGGTGAGTAAGGGAAAAGGCACAACAGACCAGAATGGCTTTTTAAATGTGAGCATTACCCCCCGTAAAAACCAGGTCATAAAAAAAGGACAACTTGTTACCGATATTACCATTGCCGACAAAGAGACCCTGAATTCAAGTTTTAAGTTTGAGGCGGTCGATGCGGCTAATGATATTCAATTTTTTCCTGAAGGTGGAGAGCTTATCCTTGGTGTACCCACACAAGTAGCATTTAAAGCGGTTAACGCTAAAGGACTTGGGATAGACTTAACTGGAACCATTACCGATCAAGGTGGCAACACAATTACCTCGTTCAAATCATCACATTTAGGCATGGGTTCATTTTATGTAAACATGGAAGAAGGTAAAACCTATAAAGCCAACCTTAGTTTTAAAGATGGCACTACTAAAACGCTTGATTTACCTAAACCTGTTGCCAGCGGAATTGCCCTTCAGGTGAATAACAGTAATCCTGAAAACATCAATTTAAAAATCGTCGCCAACAATGCCTTTTTTGAACAAAACAAAGAGAAAGGCGTTTATATCGTTGCTCAAAATGCCGGTGTCATTTATTATGCTGCGCAAACAGCTTTAATGAGCCAGGTAACCTCAGCAAAAATCCCTAAAGACAAATTCCCTTCCGGTATTATTCAAATCACTTTATTTTCCGCTGCCGGACAGCCGGTAAGCGAACGCCTGGTATTTATCTTACGTCTGGACGCTATGAACCTGAATATAAAGACCGATCTACCTAGCTATAAACCGCGCCAGAAGGTAAAAATGACAGTAACAGCTAAAAATGCCACAGAGCAACTGGCAGGTCATTTCTCGGTTGCAGTGACCGACGAACAAAAAGTTCCCGCTAATGAGGACGCGCAGCCGACTATTTTGAGTTCCATGCTGTTAAGTTCAGACCTGAAAGGTTACCTGGAAAAGCCTAACTATTATTTTAATAAAACGGATGAAAAGAAATTAGCCGACCTGGACCTGCTTATGCTTACGCAGGGTTATCGTCGTTTCACCTACAGCGATATACTGGCTGATCGTTATCCAAAAATTACCATGCTTCCTGAACAGGGCATGAACATCACTGGGACATTACGTGACCGCACAGGTATGCCGGTTAAAAAAGCAGGTTTACGCCTTACCATTCCTGGAAGAACTTATTCTGCAGAAGCACTTACAAGCCCTTCAGGGGTGTTTGACTTTCAGAACCTCAGCATACCAGACTCCTCACAAGTAGTCATCAGTGCTAAATATGGCTCCGGTGGCAGCAACATGATGATTATGGTAGATCCTGCTCCTTTTCCCGAGGTGACACATAATATAAATAAAGCAGATGAGGTAATGAATATCGACAGCAGTTTGAGTACCTACCTTGATAACAGTAAAAAACAATACAGCCATTTACGTCAACTGAAGGAGGTTAAAATTACTGGTACTGCAATTAAAAAAGTCAGCCATGCTGATTACCCGACTTTATCAGCTTTACCCATGATGGCTGATCATGAACTGGGACCGGAGCGTTTTTCAGGCTGTAACGACTTGCTTACCTGTTTAAGAACCATGGCAACAGGGCTAACTTTTGAAAACAATAACTTTTATGTCAGCCGTGATTTCCTTGCAGGAAAAAGAATACCCGTGCAAATCTTTCTTGCAGGTAGCCCGGTAGACCCCTTCTCTATTAGCAGTGTTAATATTAATGAGATAGAATCTATAGAAATCTTCTTAAGAGACGAGCTTGGTACCGTAAACAGGACTTATGGAACTAATGGAGTCATCTCCATTAACATGAAGAAAGCTGTGGCAGGTAAAAAGATGAGTATGGAAGAATTACGAAAGTTACTACCTAAAGACAACATGGTAACGCTGGAACCAAAAGGATTCAGTAAACAAAGAGAATTTTACTCCCCAAAATATACAACACCTAACAGTACCTCTAAAGATCTACGAACCACCATTTACTGGAACCCTAGGGTGGTTACGGATGAAACCGGAGCAGTAACCTTTGAGTTTTATAATGCAGAAGGTAAAGGAACATATAAAGCCGTAGTAGAAGGCTTAGACAAAAACGGCAACCCAGGCCGTTTTGTCTTCCGCTATACGGTAAAATAATAAAACCGGTACACCGGGGAGCAACACCTTAATGTGCTTCCCCGGTGTTTATTTCATGTGCACATTTCAGGCCCTCGGTGGTCATTACCCATTCGGTATACTCATGGTCTACACCATCTTCACGATTACATCTCCAGGATTCATATTGGGATAAATACCTGTCTAAATCTTCATTAAGTATCAGTTTAGTACCAACCGGTACTTTCACCGTTACTTCTACCTCCTGGTTGCGCCAATTGCTTGGTTTGTTCAGGTGTAATTTCGGACTAAAACGTAGCAGTGAGTCCTGCTGCACGAAATCGTACGCAATATTCTGTGCATTTCTTAATGCCATTTCAAAATTTCTGCCCTGGGCACTGTAGTTTTGAGTGACCGAAACTTTATTACCAAGACTTTTCTCAATATGAATACGCACGTTTCTCGGTTCATCAAAAGCACCATCGTAGTCCTGTATAATCACCCTGCCCTTGTTACGTTCGGACTGAATCTGGTATTTCACACTGTCTTCTTTAGAAAAGAAGCGTGAATTATCCATTTCTAGCGTATATACCGGGTAAGGTGTTAAAGTGGTTTCCTGCGTAAACTCAGCTTCTTCTTTAAAGTCGGCGCTTACTTTGGCCACATAAAAAATTGCTGTACATATACCAAACAACCAGATGATTAACAAGCCAAAAGAAACAGAACGGTGAATCGGCCGGCTGTTAAATGCAGCCCGTAAAGTGAAAAGAATTAAAGCTAGTAATGGTACGGCAATGGTTACAAAGGCAGCACACAAGAGATACGGAAGGTGACTGGCATCCACCATACTGAAAGGAAAGTAATCATTGACGCTTGCGTCAAAAAACCCTAAAAGGGAGGCCAGCAACATGACTACACTCAGCAACATCATTGCTGCGCAAAAGATGATGAATCCAGCAAATAATTTAAAAATAACTCTTCCGGATCCCGCTAAAAACTTTCCCAGCAAATCCACCATCTCCTTAATGAAGCCCCCCGAACGTTTAATCAGCTCATTATTTTCTACTTCTTCCTGGAAATTACGTATAAAACCCTGCAAATTAACCGGCTCACCTTTCATGTACATTTTTTCGGATCGCGTGGTAGCACGCGGAACAATGATCCACATCACCAGGTAGGCCAGGAAACCAGCACCACCGAAGAAAATTAAAATCAGAAAAGTTAACCTGACCCAGCGGTCTTCAATGTTTAAATAATGGCCTAAACCAGCACATACACCGGCTACCATACCATTTTCAGTATCACGGTATAACCTTTTAATAACCGGAGCTTCAACAGGTGCTGCGCCGTCCTCTTCTGCCTCCATATTTTCGAAATCACGAACGGTACCCATCTGAGCAATAATCAGCTCAACATCTTCTATACTGATCGCCTGCTTTTGCTGGGCAAATAATATCTCCCGAAACATTTCAGCTATACGGTTTTCTATATCGGTCACAATTTCAAAGTCGTCTGCACCTTTTGCAAAATGCGACTTGATTTCGTTAAGATAAGCCCTTAACAGTTCGTAGGCATCTTCCTCAATATGAATGATGGAATTACCGATATTTATATTTAGCGTTCTTTTCATTTCTTTGTTTGTTTAGAGGTTTCAATTGCATAGGATAATTCCTGCCAAGTAGTGTCCAGTTGCTGCACAATATTTCTACCTACGTCGGTCAATTCGTAGTATTTTCTAGGCGGTCCTGAGGTAGATTCTACCCAGTTATAACTTAGCAAGCCATTATTTTTTAGCCTGGTTAATAGTGGATAAAGCGTCCCCTCCACCACCAGTAATTTGGCTGATTTTAACTCAGCAATAATATCCGATGCGTATATCTCTCCCCGGGAGATTATCAACAGCACACAGTACTCGAGTATGCCCTTGCGCATTTGTGTTTGCGTATTTTCTGCTATCATATAACAAAGATATATGTTTTATATAGTAATATGCAATACATAGTACTATATAAAACGCTAAATAACGCTATACACTTGATTTACAGGGTTATATTTTAAGTCCAAAGATTAAAACGGTTATAAAAGTAATAAAGCGGAGGATGATTACCTCATTCTTTCGTTTTCGGAAAAATTAAAATCCGTTCACTAATTGTAGGGTAACTTTTCACACTCGCCAAGAAACAAGGTGGTACACAGATACTTCACAAAAAGCAATTTTTAGGTATTTAGTATAAATTAATAGATTTGGCGTGCAGTTTGTAATAAAAAAAATGACACTAATACAAACTACCATGATCATTAAAACCCACCCTATTTCCGCTATTTTTTCCAGGCAGGCTGTGGAGAAGAAAGTTAAAGTATCAAGAAAACTCACGCATCAGGACTGGGTAGTAATCGACCGCATTGTTGTTACCCTCTTGTTCACTTTAGCGATTATCGCGGCGATTGTTTTTTCTTAATAAAAAGAAAAAAGATTGCTCGCATTTCATGTAAACAACCTTCTGTACTACTATTCTTTAATTACCAATAAGGGTTCTGTGTAATTAATAGATTGGTATTGATTTCATTTTGGAATAGTAAAATAAATGTGTTTGTTGGGTATAAAACTGTTTACCAACTTCTTGCCTATATTATAAGAAAATCCAGGTTTTCAAAATGTACGATCGAAAGTCAGCTCAGCACGGCCTAACAGGTAATTCATCTATTATTGAAATATAAAGCAATACTATTCCTCTTGCTTTTAACACACTAATTTTCCTTAAAGCAATAGCGAATCGATGCGATGGGCCTGCAGGCGGTTATTCTTAACCGACCAGGAAAAAATAGTGAAATGACCATCCTGAGAAGCAACCAGCGCCAGCGCGTCCTTTTGATCAAATACAAACTGTGCTGCCGACAGGTGACGGGTGCCACCAACTTTTGTTGCTGGGATGATTTTAGCACCTCCGTCAATCACGGGTTCACTATACGACAGCTCTTCTAAAATCTCTTTGCCTTTCGCCCTTCCTATTTTAACACCAAAAGAAAGCAATTCATATTTATCATTCACTACTGTTGCCCCATCAATAGCTGTGAGGCCAGCCAAATGATCAACTTCACGTTTCAAAGCGGTTTGCCAGAAAATTTGACTCGCTTCTTTCCTTTCCTGCTCCAGTAATTTCGATAAACCACCAAAAGCTGGTTGTACCCCATAGAGTATAGGTTTAACAATAGACTGCAACCAATTGCTATTTGATGACGGAACCACCAGCAATGTGCCCCCACGTTGGTGTGCCCGCATGGAAACTGCCAGCTGAATTAATACATTTACCGAATCGTTCCAATATGAAGGTGCGGTGAGGTCAAGCAATGTTAACAGCATGGTGGGCCAATCGCGTGAACGCGGCGAAGTAGTGTCAACAAATTTTATCTGCTCACCTTTAAGCACTGCTAGATTAGTGTATTTACCAAAACCATAAATCCGGCGATGTTTAATAACCAGTAGACCTGGTTCAGATACATCCAGTATAAAGCAAAAATTAGGGATGATAATCGTAGTACCCCAAACGTAAAGTTCGTCATTTTTGTGCCATACACCAATATGTACCCCCGCACGTTCCACGCCTGGCGCTATTTTAGTGAGTACCGCAGGATTTAAGGGTAACGTATGTTTAAGCAACAGGGGATTTCCCGCCTGCTCTGGCGGTACAAATGCAATGGATATTTTGGTGTTGTGACCTTCCTCTTTACGCAGACTTGCCCAGAAGGTAGCATCTAGAATATGCTCCACATAACGGGCTTCGGGTAAAGGTGCCAGATCCTCTTCCCCACTTTCTTTTGCAGCACGTAAATGTTGTGCAAAAATCGCTTCCAATTGTGGTGCAACAATTCTCGCTGCCTGATAGGTGGACTGGTAATTCATGGAATAAAGTTAGCATATTTCCAATATATTTATGGTTGCCCATTTTATTATGGCGCAGCAGTGGCGATTGAAGCAGGTGCCAATCCATAGAATTGACTTATATTTGTTTGATGTTATCGTATACCGAAGAGAATTACCTGAAGGCCCTCCTTAGGGTAGGCAACCAAAATGAAGGAAAGGCCGAAGCAGGCACTAATGAGCTGGCGGCAGAAGTTGGTGTTAAACCGGCTACGGCAACCGATATGTTCAAAAAATTAAAAGAAAAAAAATTAGTAGATTACCAAAAATACGGGAAAATATCGCTCACTGACACGGGGCGTAAGCTTGCGGTTAATATAATTAGGAAACACCGCCTTTGGGAAACATTTTTATACCAAAAGCTTGATTTTAGCTGGGATGAGGTGCACGAAGTGGCCGAACAACTGGAACACATCCAATCAGAGAAACTCATCAATAAGCTTGACGAATTTCTGGATTACCCGGCTTTCGATCCACATGGCGACCCCATACCGAAGGCCAACGGCGAAATCCTTTTGATGGACAGAATTGTGCTTTCAGAACTAAAACCCGGACAAAAAGCCATAGTAGTTGCAGTGAGAGATACCTCTATTGTGTTTTTGCAGTATTTAAAAAAGCTGGGTATAAACATTGGCACCCCAATTAAAGTGATAGAAACGGTTCCCTTTGATGGCTCCATGGTGGTTTCCATCGATAATCAGGAACCACGCAGCGTGTCTGTTCAATTTGCAGACGGCCTGTATGTGCGTAAATAAATAAAAAGAGTTTTTATTATGTCAACAGAGATTAAATGTCCTAACTGTAACCATAGCTTTCCAATTGAGGAAGTGATGGCGGAAGAATATAAACGGGACCTCCGCGAAAAAATGGTCTCTTTTACCAAGCAAAAGGAAGAAGAGTTTAAACTAAAACAACAGGAGTTTACCCAGCAGCAGAAACAACTGGCCGAAGCCATGGAGCAAAAGCAAAAGGATTTTTTACAGCAACAACAGAAGCTGGAACAATCTTTTGCGCTGAAACAACAGGAACAGGCACAGCTTTATGAACAAAAACTGGCTACCGAAAAAAAGCAAATCCAGCAAAGCATGGAGGAAAGTCTGCGGAAAAGTATTGCCACAGATTTCGAGAACAAGCTCCTGATGTTAGATCAGGCAAATAAAGAGCAGGAAGAGAAATTAAAGCAGGCCCGGGCAAAGGAAATGTCGTTTTTACTCAAGGAAAAGGAAATCCTGGAGAAAGAAGCCGAGCTGGAGCTAAAAATGCAGCGCATGTTGCAGGAGCAACGTGCGGAACTGGTAGAACAGATTAGAAAACAGGAACACGAAAAAAGCAACATCAAGGAAACCGAGCACCAACTGCGTGTAAAGGAACTGGAAAAACAGCTTGAAGACCAGAAAAAACTGGCTGAAGAGATGAAGCGTAAGGCCGAACAAGGCTCTATGCAATTGCAGGGCGAAGTACAGGAACTGATTCTGGAAGAACTGTTGCGTAATGCCTTCCCTTTCGACCTGGTTACTGAAGTGGGTAAAGGAGTACGTGGCGCAGATTGTGTGCATCATGTACGCAACCAATTTGGCCAGGAATGTGGCCGCATCATTTACGAAAGTAAAAGAACCAAAGAATTTTCACCAGAATGGATTGAAAAACTAAAAAAAGACATGCGTGGAATGGGTGTTGACGTTGCAGTTATTGTAACTCAATGTTATCCTAAAGGCATGGACTGCTTCGGAGAGAAGGATGGCGTATGGATCTGTTCTTTTGATGAGGTTAAAGCTGTTTCTTACATCCTGCGTGACGGTATCGTAAAGCTGTTCAGTGCATCGAAATCACAGGAAAACCGTGGCGATAAAATGCACATGTTATACGACTACCTGACTAGCAGCGAGTTTTCTGAGCAATGGAAAGCCATACGCGAAGGTTTTATGAGCATGAAGTTATCCATTCAAAAAGAAAGAGATGCCATGGAAAGGTTATGGAAATCGCGTGAAAAGCAACTGGAAAAAGTGATGCTCAATGCCGCACACATCCGCGGATCAATAGAAGGTATTTCCGGCACAGAAAGTATCCGCTTTAATCTTACTGAAGACGACGATGAACCTCTATTGTTAGGCTAAGCCTATCGCTGAAAAGACCAGGCCACGAAACGACTTGTTTTCTGACCCTGTGCCATTTCAACCGTTTTAACGCGTACAGCGCCAACTTTATCCGTCATGTAATACACATCGGGAACGTTGGCGCTTTTTGATACCAGGGTCGTGAACCATTGCACCTGGTCGCCAAATGCCACACTCTCCTTTATCATAGTTTGTATAAATGTGATTTCGCCACCTTTACACCACAACTCTACAGGCTGCCCCCCAAAATTAAGCACCTTACTGCCTTTTCCCAGGTTATGCATTTTACGTTGTGAACCCGCAGCAGCGGCTTCAGCAGAAGAGTGAAAAGGAGGATTACATAAAGTAAGGTCAAACTTTTCTCCCGGCTTGATGATACCTTCCAATACCTTTTCCAGATCTGGTTGTAAGCGCACACTAACGGTATCACCTAAACTAGGATTAGCCGCAATAATGTTTTTTGCAGCTTCTACAGCACGTTTATCAACATCAGAACCCACGAAGGTCCAGCCGTATTCCTGGTGACCAATTATCGGATACACACAATTTGCACCAACACCAACATCGAGCACTTTTACACCCTTACCCGTCGGCACTTTACCGTCATTGCCCCCAGCCAAAAGATCGGCCAGGTAATGAATATAGTCGGCACGGCCCGGAATCGGCGGACACAGGTAATTCTCCGGAATATCCCATTGTGCAATGTCGTAATATTGCTTTAGCAAGGCTTTATTAAGCATTTTAACCGCAGCAGGGTTGGCAAAATCGATAGATTCTTCTCCATAAGGAGTTACGATAATAAAGTCGCGCAAGGCAGGACTGCTTTTTACTAAAAGCGCAAAATCATACCTGGAACGGTGCTTATTACGAGGGTGCAACAGTTTCTTTTCTTCTTTTGCCGGTGTAGCCATGGATTGTATAATTGGTGTGCTTATCTTTACTTCACAAAAGTAGACCTAAAAAATCAAACCTCCGCTATGCTCCATAAAACCAGGGGAATTATTTTAAAAACCACCTTATACAGCGAGAGTAGTGTAGTGGTGCAGATTTTTACGGAAAAATTTGGCATACAATCTTACCTGATTAACGGAGTTAAAAAACCAAAGGCAAAGATCAGGATGAACATGCTGCAGCCTTTACACCTGGCAGACCTGGTGGTTTACCACAAAATAAATTCCGGCTTGCAAAGGGTGTCGGAATTACGGCCCTCTCCCGTTTTCCGCAGCATTCCCTATGACATTATCAAAAGTTCCATTGTTATGTTTTTGAACGAAGTACTTTACAAAAGCATCCGCCAGCAACATACCGATGAAACGCTGTTTAGTTTTATCTTCAATGCCATTAGCTGGTTTGATGAAACAGCTACGGCTACACCAAGTTTTCACCTTGCCTTTTTATTAAAATTATCAAGGTTTTTGGGATTTGCACCAAGTATGGAAAGCAAAAGTGACCTTAGTTTTTTCGATTTACAGGAGGGAGAATTTAAATCGCGCCCTCCTTTGCACCCTAACTACATCGAAAAAACAGAGGCGGCCTTCTTCATTTTACTCTACACTACGCCTTTTGAGCAATTAGGTGAAATAAAATTCAATAATGCCACCAGAAAACTGATACTTGATAAAATATTGATTTTCTACACGTTACATACAGCATCTTTTGGAGAAATAAAATCTCATCAAATTTTAGAAGATGTATTGTCGTAATTTCTTCAAAAAGTTTTGGAGTTTTGACTTAGAGGTGTATATTTGCACTCCCTCAACAAGGGAAGCGCTTAGGTCGCTAACTTCGGTTAAACCTAAAAGAACCTCAAGGGAGATTAGCTCAGCTGGTTCAGAGCACCTGCCTTACAAGCAGGGGGTCACTGGTTCGAACCCAGTATCTCCCACCAAACTTTCAGGATCGAAAGTTCAGTAAACTCAATAGCTTGCCCAACTATTGTTAATTAAAGGGCAGAACCCAAGGGAGATTAGCTCAGCTGGTTCAGAGCACCTGCCTTACAAGCAGCAACGAGGAAGAAGATTATTACGGCAGCGATAATCAAAAGCACAGCAGAGATTGCGATTATCAGCGCAGTCCTGCCCTCACGCTTTTTCTGTGCGCTGCTTTTTTTCTTGTGATTTATATATTTTTTACGGTTATTACTTCTGCCCATAATTGCGCCTCAAATAAAAATAAAATAGGAGCGACCGAAGTCACTCCTATTTTATATTCAAATTAATGATAAGTCAACTAATCGTCCACAAATGATTAGTTTTCTTCTCTTTTGCGATAAGTAGCTGCAAATGCTACCATACTGCTGATTGCCACAAAGGCGAGAATTGCGATAGGACGGTTGTCACCGGTCTTTGCAGGATCTTTAGGATCCTTATCTTCCTCTTTGGGCTTATCAGGAGTATCACTGTCTGCATCAGCATCGGCGTCTGCATCAGCGTCGGCGTCTGCATCTGCGTCTGCATCAGCGTCGGCGTCTGCATCTGCGTCTGCATCAGCGTCGGCGTCTGCATCTGCGTCTGCATCGGCATCAGCGTCAGCGTC
>NZ_JAZQNU010000126.1:0-13105 GCF_045627485.1 Pedobacter sp.
GCTTCTGATTTAAAGCCCGACAATTGTTGCCTGATAATTGCCGATACTTCGTCTGGTCTTACCTCTACCATAATTTATATTTTCTATTGTAAATCAGTAAATTTTAATTTCTATATGTCGAATTACACCACGCCCTGGGCAAATTCCTTTTTTAGTTTATTCAATCCGTTAGCGATACTTGCATCAAACTGCTTGTCGCCCACTTTTAGAATAAACCCTCCTATCAAATCAGGATTAACTTTTTCTTTAACAATGACTTCATTGGCAGCCGTTTCCCTTTTCACAATGGCAATAATCTCTGCCCTGCTTTGTTCAGTAAGTGCTGTTGCAGAGGAAACCTCGGCAGTAACAATACCTTTCAATTCATTGTACTGAGTAACCACTTGTTTTGAAGCCGAAAACAAAATAGCAGAGCGGCCTTTAGTTACCATCAATTGCATAAATGAACTGGTAATGGCATGAACCTTTCCGCCAAATAGATCTTTCAGAATACCTGCCTTTTTATCTATTGGGACAATTGGATTTCTAAGGATGGCTTCTAATTCCGAGCTCCCGTCGATCACCTTCGAAACTAAAACCATATCCGCTTTAACCACTTCAAGAGCGTTATTCTCTTGAGAAAGATCAATAATGGATTTGGCGTATCGTGATGCTGCTTTATTTTCTGACATTCTATTCTTATTTAGCTAACTGAAACAATTAGTTTAATTCAACATCTTTTAACAGATTTGCAACCAAATCTTCCTGTTTAGTTTTGTCATCTAACTGTCCACGCAAAACACGTTCAGCAATATCAAGTGACAAGCTGGAAACCTGACTTTTCAATTCGTATAAAGCGGCTTTCTTTTGGTTTTCAATTTCGATTCTTGCTTTTTCGATCAGCTTAGCACCTTCGGCCTGAGCCTGGGTTCTTGCTTCGTTAACAATGTTATCTTTAATTGCTTTAGCTTCCTTCAACATCTGATCACGCTCTTCACGTGCTTGTTTCATTAATTCCTCATTTTGAGAAGTTAAACGAGCCATTTCTTGTTTGGCCAATTCAGCTTTGTTTAAAGCATCGTCAATAGATTGTTCACGTTCTTTAATCGCTGCAAGCGCTGGTTTCCAGGCAAACTTACTTAAAACAAACAGTAACAATAAAAATGCTATTGTTTGAAAAACAACTAAACCGACCTCAGGTACTAATAATTCCATTTTCTATTTATATCTAATGTTCTCTTCTTTTTTGTAAAATATGTACCCGGTTTTACAACCGGGTACAAGTCTTTCTAGCCATTACCCATTAGGGCAACTACTACTGCGAATAACGCAACAGCCTCAACGAAGGCAGCAGCGATTAACATTGCAGTTTGGATTTTAGAGGCAGCTTCTGGTTGACGAGCAATACCGTCCATTGCAGATCCACCAATTTTTCCGATACCTAGACCAGCGCCAATCGCAGCTAATCCTGCACCAATTGCAGCAACACTTCCTGTAATCATGATTTTATATATTAATTGTTGTTAAAAAATTCTATTAATGGTGCTCTTCTATTGCCATACCAATAAACAAGGCAGACAAGATTGTAAATATGAACGCTTGTATAAATGCAACTAGCAATTCGATTGCGCCAATGAATACTGCAAAAGCAATAGATATCGGTGCGATGTATAAACTGTTAAACACAAATATTAAGCAGATTAATGATAACATTAAAATGTGTCCTGCTGTAATGTTTGCAAACAAACGTATCATTAAAGCGATAGGCTTAGTGAATATCCCTACGATCTCTACAGGAATCATCACAATCCACATTAGCTTCGGTACGTCAGGAGCAAAAATATGTTTCCAGTAATATTTGTTACCGTTAAAGATGGTCAGTAAAAATGTAGCAATCGCTAAAATCATCGTTACTGCGATATTACCAGTTAAGTTAGCTCCACCCGGAAGGAACGGAATTAAACCTAACATATTGTTAAACCATATAAAGAAAAATACGGTCAACAAATAAGGCATGAATCTCTCGTATTTATGCCCTAAGTTAGGCTTGGCGATATCATCTCTAACAAATAAAATGATTGGCTCCAACCAGGACTGAATACCTTTAGGCGACTTACCATAATTTGTTTTATACCCTTTAGCTACACTTAAAAATACAACCAACATAATAACGATAGAGATAAACAACGTTACTACGTTTTTAGTAATTGACAAGTCTAAAGGACGGGCATTCGTTGGATGGTGTTTCTCATCCAAATCTATATACTGTCCGTGCGCATTAGGCGTTGCCGATGCATAATAAATTTTTTCATGGAATTTAACGAAGCGTTGACCTCCTGCTTCTACCACAACACGTGCGTCATCATCGTAATGAAAAGCTTCAGAACTAAAATTAACAAAACCGTTGTCGGTATATAAAATTACCGGAAGATGAATATAAACATCCCCTATCACATGCCATTGATGAGAATCAGCAATGTGATGCAAGGCAAATTTACCTATATTAAACTTCTCCTTACCCTCAGGTTCGGCGTGTGTATTACCTGTCGCTTCAACGGTATCCACTTGCGAGAACGCAGGCGAAGTAACCGAGAAAAACGCTAAGAAAAGCGTAAGAACAACAATTAACCTTTTCACTTTAAAATCAAAAACGTGGCTACAATCCATTTACTCGCAGATTTTTACTTATTATTTTGGTGGCGCAAGTTACGCAACAAACAGTAGATTTCAAAGAAGCTAAACAATAAATATAAAGAAAAAAAATTCAGCACGAATACGAACCCGCTTCCGGTGTGTTTTAGGCTGTAAATCAGCACGAAAGCCATAGAAAAAAGCATTTTCACTGCTATTGACCCCATAATGGCCATTATTCCTGTTTCCGGATTACGTTTTATCCCTAAATACGCCATGATATAGGCAATGTAGGTGATGCCACCAAGAAATCCGAAAATGAACCAGAATTTGGGAACCAGAATAGTATTTCCAGGAAAAACAGACGGTAAAAACCACGCTATCGTGCCCAGCACAACACAATATAAAATGTAACTTACGGTAAATTTGCTTAGACTCAACTTTTATGTTTTTTACAAACCTATGAAAAAATACATAGGCTTTATTTTTTATTCAGCTGTTTCACCACTTGATAAAGCGAAATCAGCACACCAATTAAACTTAGTATTGCTGTTATAATTGGTTTATCATTCTGTTGGTACTCATCAATCTTATAACCTATAAACGCAAACAGCCCAATCGTAGCCAGCATCTGAAATCCAATACTTGAATATTTCACAAAACTACTTGCCGGGCCTCCTTCTTTATTATTCCGCACTTCTTTCATCTATTAATCAATTAAAACTTTCAATTACGCTAAAAATTGGGCTAAATAAATATTTTTGTTTACTTTTTACTAAACTCTTACGCCCGATCAATCATTGAAACACAATAATATACTTTATATAAAGATAAGTTTATTTTTTGCCTGCTTATTCCCCACCTTTTCCTGCAAGACTCAAAATGTTTCTGCCTTAGGTAAGGGCATGCACAACCTGACTGCAAAATATAACTATTTATACCATGCTCATTTAATTCTAGACCGTTACGAGTCGCAACAGCGCGACAGTTATGCAACAAACTTTGAAGAGACACTTACTGCTTATATCGCAGACAACGGTCATGAAAACACTACAGAAGAATTAGATAAGGTAATTGAAAAGACTAAAACGGTCATCGCTGAGAAAAGCAACACCAAATACATGGCCGATGCTTACCTGTTATTAGCAAAAGCTAATTTTTTAAAGGGCAACTATTTCCTTTCACAGTACTACTATGAATATGTCGTTCAAGCGTACCAGGAGAATCAACATATTTTGGTTAAAGGTTTGGACGGCCAAGCGCGAAGCCTCCTTCAACTGGGCAAGTATGAGTTAGCCAAGCCTATATTGACTCAACTGGTGGCAACCTTACCCGGTGTAAAAAAAGATAAAGCAGAACCGCTGGCTGTTATAGCACAAGCAAACATCATCAGCCATGACTTTACTTCGGCAATTACTCACCTGGAAGCGTCCGTAAAAGAAGGCGGTACAAAATACGATCGTTTGCGCCGTACCTACATCATTGCCCAACTAGAAGAAAATCAAAAAAACTACCCTAAAGCACTAAAACATTACCTGAAGATTCAAAAAAGCAATGCGCCTTTCGATCTATATTTTAACGCTATCCTTAGCAGCATTAGAATCAATGGAACGCTGAAAAGAGGCACTGATAAAAAACAACAAATTAAGTCGTTAATCGGCGAGGACAAAACCATCGGTTATACCGACCAGCTTTATTATGAACTCGCAAAAACCTATGCTGCCGAGCAGAATTATGACCAGGCACTTCATAATTACCACATTGCACTTAAACACAATACGACCAATTATTACCAAAGGGGGTTGATTTATCAGCATATAGCCACTATAAACGCCAATCAGTACAAGAAGTATACTCAAGCAAGAATTTACGCCGACAGCAGCTTAAAGTATCTTCCAAAAAAACATGCAAGCTACGAGCAAACAGCTCTTCTACAGCAACGCCTGCAATACCTGTCCAGCCGTTACGAAATCATCTCGCTACAGGACAGCTTACAGCGTATTGCCAAATTACCTGAAGTTGAGAGGCAACACCTCAGTTACACCAGACCTGTAAACGCTGGTTCATCTAACACGCCTACCGACCCTGACGGTGCATCATCACCAGCAGAAAACAGAAGACAGGAGCCATATGCAAATGAAGCAACGCTGCCCCTAACACCCTCATTATTGGCGTCCAGCAATCATAAAATCAGGAAAGCTTATGAGGAACTCGCAAATTTCTATCTTCAGGACATGAGTGATCATGACGAAGCCATGAATATGATCCAAATTTTGTCAGGCAGATTTCCTAATAGTGTTCATGCGCAAACAACATTAAACGACGCTTGGCGCAACCAGAAAGCTGAAACTGAACAACAACAACTCCATTACTACAATCAGGTATATCAAGCCTATGAACGCAAAGATTACCCAACGGTCATTAATATGGTAGACAAGTATTCACAGTCACGGGATAAAAGCGACAACTTAGCGCCACAGTTTCTGTACCTGCGCGCGCTGGCCATTGGCAGATCCAACTCCGTAGATGAGCTAATCAAGGCATTTAACCTTATTAATCAGCAATATCCAAATCACCAATTAATTAGCCCCATTGTTCAATCCCATCAAACCTTCATAAAACAGCATCTTCCAGACTTTCAAAAAAGAAAAACTGCCTTGCTGGATACAGATCCCAATGAACCGCCGTTTACAAATAAACACGTCGTTGAAATCAATACACCTCCTGCCTTAGCTGTTATAGAACCATCAAAAATTATAACAACAACCCCAATTGAACCACCAGGGATTTTTAGCAAAGTAACTGATGCAACCTATTATTTTGTAATAGGAGTGTCAGATGCCAGCATTACCCTAAGTCCTTCCAGATTTGGTATCGGTCAATTTAATCGCACAAACTACCCTGGCAATGACTTAAAGCACCATTTGGCAGAAATTGACAATGAACAACTAATTTACATCGGGAACTTTGTTAATTTTGCCGACGTTAAAAGCTACGCTGAAGATATTCGTCCAAAACTTAAACAAATCATGAAAGTTAAAGAGAGCGATTATACCAGCTTTATCATTAGCCAGGAAAACTTTGATAAAATAACCAGCGAAGCCTTATTAAAAAAGTACTTAGAATTCTATAAAAATAGTTATTGAAAATGAGCAAAGATCTTACAACCGCCGATATAAAAAGATACAACATCACGATCTGGAAGATATTTATCGGTGCCATCGTTATATTCGCCCTATTTATTATATCCATCGGCTTCGGGGTTTTTGGCACCTTGCCCTCTTTTAGGGATATTGAGCATCCTAAAAGCAACCAGGCTACTGAGATTGTGGCAGAAGGTGGAAAGGTGATAGGTACTTATTTCGTTCAAAACCGCTCCAATGTCACTTATCCAGAGATATCCAAGGAGGTTATTAATGCTTTAATTTCTACAGAAGATACCCGGTTCATGGAACATTCTGGTATTGATTTCAAACGTACGTTCACCATTATCTTTTATAATATTATAGGTAAAAAACAAGGAGCGAGTACTATTACCCAACAGTTAGCTTTAAACCTCTTCTCTGAAGAAGGACGTCAGAAAAACACCTTTAAAAGGCTCATGCAAAAATTCCAGGAATGGGTTATTGCTGTAAAACTTGAGCGCAATTATACCAAGGAAGAAATCATTACGATGTACCTGAACACCGTCGACTTCGGCAACCAGGCCTATGGAATCAAGTCTGCAGCAAGGGTCTATTTCAACACCACACCTGATAAGCTGAATGTTACCCAGGCCGCAACCTTGGTTGGCCTACAGAAAGGGATTACCCGCTATTCTCCCACCAGAAATCCGGAACGTTCTTTAGCGCGTAGAAATACAGTAATGTCCATGATGGTTAAAGCTAATCTCCTTTCGCCAGAACAGTACAACATTGAAAAAGAAAAACCTCTAGGGCTGAAATTTAATGCTGGCAAAGTAAGCGATGGTATCGCCCCTTATTTCCGCTCTGTGCTAAAAAACGAGGTTAAAAAAATATTCAAAGAACGTTCAATTCTTAAAGCCGATGGTACGCCATATGACCTGGATCGTGATGGGTTACGTATTATTACCACCATCAATTACGATATGCAGGTGTATGCTGAAGAAGCTCAAAAAGAGTACATGAAAGTTCTGCAGGCTCAATTTGACAAAAGCTGGAAAGGCAAAAACCCTTTCAAAGGTAAAGACCTTCAAATCGACCAGGGCATCAGAAGATCTGACCGTTATAAGGCATTAAAAGCTGAAGGTAAAACCAATGAAGAAATTGAAAAAGACTTTAATACACCTACTGCACTAAGTATCTTTACCTGGAAAGGCGACATTGACACTGTGATGAAACCAATTGATTCCGTAAAATACTATAAAATGTTGTTACGTAATGCCATGATGGTTATGGATCCTCAATCGGGTTATATAAAAGCATGGGTAGGTGGTATAAACTACGAACATTTTAAATATGATCAGGTAAAAATGGGTACCCGTCAGGTGGGATCAACTGCCAAGCCATTCACTTATGCCGTGGCTATTGACAATGGTTATTCACCTTGTTATACCGTAATGAACGAACCCGTTAGCATTGAAGTTCCGGGAAGTAAACCTTGGGTTCCTCGTTCAACCGGCACAATACCCGGACCCATTACCTTAGAAAAAGCACTGGCTTTTTCCCAGAATTATGTCACCGCCTTTTTAATGAAACAGGTTGGGCCAACTGCAGTTGCCACCCTTGCTCATAAAATGGGCATCACATCAGATGTACCCGCATACCCTTCTATTGCCTTAGGTTCATTTGACGCTTCAGTTTTTGACATGGTGGGTGCTTACAGTGTCTTTGCTAACAAAGGCGTGTGGACAGAACCAACTTATATCCTTCGTATTGAAGACAAAAATGGCATTGTATTATACGATAAAAAACCAAGTGTGCATCCTGCATTGAATGAAGAGGTGGCTTATGTAATGACCCGCATGCTTAGAGGTGTGGTCCAAAATGGAACCGGGTCTAGACTAAGTTGGAAATACGGGGTTAAAGCGCCAATTGGTGGTAAAACAGGTACCACGCAAAATAACTCAGATGGTTGGTTTATGGGCATTACGCCACAATTAGTTGCCGGCGTGTGGACTGGCTGTGAAGACCGTGCCTTCCATTTTGCCAGCACCCGTGAAGGTGAAGGTGCCAATACTGCCCTGCCGATTTTTGCGTATTTCATGAAACGCGTTTACGCAGACCCTAAGTTAAATATTTCACAAAAGGACTTTGAAGTTCCCAAAAATGGCGTGTCGATTGTTTACGATTGTAATCAATACCAGCCACAAGAAACAATTACAACAGAATTGGATGAAAAATTAGGCTTTTAAAATAACAAGGAATAGTTGATAAGGATGAGTGCTTTTGATTATAAAGCGGCGTTGGCCGATATCCCCCACCGACCTGGTGTTTACCAGTTCTGGGATATCGAGGGGACACTTATTTATATAGGTAAAGCAAAGGACCTTCGCAATCGTGTAGGATCGTATTTTAATCAAGACACCCAGATGAATGGAAAAACCAGGGTGCTGGTCTCCAAAATCAGGAAAATCTCCTTTACCATCGTCGATACCGAGATTGATGCCTGGCTGCTTGAAAATAGCCTGATCAAAAAACATCAGCCTCGTTACAACATCATGTTGAAAGACGATAAAACCTACCCCTGGATCATTATTAAAAAAGAACCTTTTCCAAGGGTTTTCTGGACCAGGAACAGGTTAAAAGATGGCTCAACATACTTTGGCCCCTATGCATCCGTAGGCATGATGCACACCATTCTCGATCTGATTAAGGAAACCTATCCGCTTCGCACCTGTACCCTGCCCTTAACACAGCCAAATATACAGGCAGGTAAGTTTAAGGTTTGCCTCGAGTACCAGATTGGTAACTGCAAAGGGCCATGTCAGGCGTACCAGAGCGAGGAAGATTACAACAGAAACATTCAGGAGATTAAAGAAATCCTTAATGGAAAGATCGGCAACGTTATCCGGGAGGTAAAACAGGTGATCAAAAACGCCGTGGCCGACCTTAACTTTGAACTCGCTCATCAATACCAGCGTAAGGCACTTGTGCTGGAGAAATACCAAAGTAAATCAACAGTGGTCAGTAGTTCCATTACTAATGTCGATGTGGTGAGCATTGCCTCCGACGAACGCTATGCCTTTGTAAACTTCCTGAAAATTATGAATGGAAGCATCATACAGGCACAAACTATTGAAATAAAAAAGAAACTCGATGAAACGGATGAGGAACTGCTTACGCTGGCCATTTCCGAATTCCGGACAAAGTTTAATAGCACCTCAAAAGAAGTTATTATTCCGTTTGAAATTACCCTCGAGGACCCGGAACTGCGTTTTACTGTTCCAAAACTTGGAGAGAAAAAAAGCTTGCTGGAACTTTCTCAGAAAAATGTGCTCTTCTTTAAAAAAGAGAAACTTAACCAATATGAGAAGCTTAACCCTGATTTAAGGTCGGATCGTATCCTGAGCCAGATGCAAAAAGACTTAAGGCTAACTAAACTTCCTCATCATATTGAATGTTTTGACAACTCCAACTTCCAGGGAAAATATCCGGTGTCTGCTATTGTCGTATTTAAAGATGCTAAACCATCTAAAAAAGACTACAGGCATTTTAACGTAAAAACAGTGGAAGGTCCAAATGATTTCGCTACCATGGAAGAGGCGGTGTACAGGCGATATAAACGCATGTTGGACGAAAACCAGCCTCTGCCCCAACTGATCATCATCGATGGCGGTAAAGGCCAGCTTTCCTCCGCTGTAACCAGCTTAAAAAAACTGGGTATAGACAAACAAGTAACCATTATTGGAATTGCCAAAAGACTCGAGGAACTATACTATCCTGGCGATAGCTTTCCATTGTACCTCGATAAGAAGTCGGAGACTTTAAAAGTCATCCAACAATTACGCGATGAAGCACATCGATTCGGGATTACTTTTCACCGTAAAAAGAGAGACCAGGGAACCCTTAAAACAGAACTGGAAAGTATTCCTGGAATTGGCAAAACTACTGCCGACAAGCTCTTACGCCACTTCAAATCTGTTAAAAGAATTAAAGAAGCGGAAGAGCAGGAACTCGCATCAATTTTAAATAAA
The DNA here is from genome assembly GCF_045627485.1 of Pedobacter sp. GTDB lineage: Bacteria > Bacteroidota > Bacteroidia > Sphingobacteriales > Sphingobacteriaceae > Pedobacter. Next base: position 9,767 of record NZ_JAZQNU010000126.1, read on the forward strand.
ACGCAGGTAAAAACCCTCTTAGAATACTTCAATACTAAGGTTGAACCTTAATATTTCCATATCCTTTGTTTAAAGTCTTTCAGGCTTTGCTCAATACGATCTGACTCTGCAACTACCCGCGGGTCGTTTGCATCTGTCGCACCTATAATTTCCATGATCGATTTATTGCCTGGATTGGTCTCTTTAACTATCTTGCTGGTAAATAAACGTCTCACAAAAAAGTCATCATAAGTCATTACTGAAGCATCATTCCTAGGATTTTGCAGGCGCTTTGTACTTAATATTTCCCTGGCGTCATCAAAATAAATCCAGAATACGGGCTGCCAATTTCCTTCCACCATTTTCATTGGTGCAATTCCTATTATTCTAGGTTCGAAAACACCCCTTTTCACATCTAATATCCAATCTTCTTTAATCCTGTACTTGGAGAATTCATCTGGCCTTAAACGCCTTAATGTAGGTTCCGATAACTTGCCCGTATTTTCATCCATCACACCTTCTGTTGTTCCCCTGGCTAAACTCATGGCCTCATTGGCTGTTAAGGTAATCTTAAAGGAATCGTCATCCTCAAGCACTCTGCCCTGAACAGTATCTTTTGGTGAGTACGCCGTTAGCTCCTCGTCTGAGATTGCATCCAGAAAAATCTGAATCAATTTATACCTATCGTTGTTGAGTACTGAATTTGCGGTATCAGCAAGATCAACTTCACGCCAGATCCGTTTAGAATAATAAACATCCTCTTCCCTTACGTCAGCATAGGGCACAACGACATTGCTGTCTACATCTTTTCGCGCTGAAAACCCATCCCTGGGAATTGCCCTAATTTTCACCTTTTTTTCTGGCAATATCGTTTTCCTTGGCATTTCCTGCGCGAAGGACGCTGTACCCATAAATATCAGCATGAATGTATATAAGACCTTTTTCATCAATTTCAATTTATTTGTCGTCGAACCTATCTAGTTATGAACGTAATGTTATCTAATACCTTTTGGCGGCCGTCTGGACCCTCACATACAATATCTTTAAAAATGACCGTAGCGCCAGGTTTAATGGAATTTAACGCCCCTTTGATCTGATTATTAAAGTTGGCACCCGCACAAGCTATGGTTACCGCATCTGCACGTGGATTTATAAAGGTGGCAGAGAAACGAATCACCCTGTATTTCACATCAAAAACGAAGTCATCAAGCTGGGTATCCATCAAATTAGCAGCCTCCAGCCACTCCACTTCAACACTACCACCAGATTTACCCCTCACCAGGCCTTTTGGTGTCGGTAACGCTTTCACCCTGAATTTTTGCGATCCCAGTGACACAGTTTTGCCGTCATTATTGGCCGTTACATTAATGTTTACCTCTTTGCCAATATGTGCGCCGCCAATATTCACGGTATACTTGCCATTTGAGCCGTTCATGGTGCCACCGCTAATGCTCGCTTTAACACTCTGAAGTGGAAAACCAGCTGCAGATACTGAAAATGGATTCGGTATCCCTGCATAAATAACATTCATTTTATCTGGCGACACTGTGGCCGACGGCTTCGCTACCTGGTAAGTTTGTTCTGGTGTACGGTATTCTTTAATCTGCCCGTCGGTTTGTTTTACCCGAATCGTGCCAGCCCATTTAAACACACCTACACTATTGGTACTGCCGGTATAAATTCCTTTTCCCTCATTTACAGACAATTTGTTTCCTCCAACCGAAATTTCAGGACTCGATTTAGAATCACTGGCTGTTAAAAACACCTGTGCCTGATACGGCTGGCCCTGGATGACGTACGAAGTTGGCGCAACAGCAACCGCAGCAAACTGATCCAGATTAACCAGTGATTTGTCCATATTACCGAACAATTTTTTCACCACTTCCGCTTCTGCATTCTTTACATCAGTCTGTATTTTTGTTAAAATAGTATTCGCCGCAGTTAAGGGCGTGCCTTCACCAAAGTTAATGTCGGTCCATCGCTTTTTTCCGTTAACTCGTACCCCTGCATCTTTGGCTTCCAAAGTAAAGGTTACCGTCTTGCGATCCTCCGGACTCAAAAGCGCCAACAGCTTTGCTTGTGTATCATTGATTCTATTCTGAAGCTTATATCCTTCCCGCTGATTAATCAGGATGTTCTGGGCAATATCCTGATTGGCCCGTTCCACAAGATCGCCGGTTTCCGGGTCTACACCGCCACCCGCTTTAATAAAAAGTTGTTGCAGGCTATCGATATAATTATGCAGAGATGCCGTATAGGCCTTCGCCTGGTTTGCTTTCACCCAAATTGGCTCTGCACGTTCAGGCTCGTCCTTTAGCTTGGTATTTTGAAATGAAGAAAATAACTGATCAACACTGCTGTTCACATTGTTCTTAGAAGTTTTCAGACTGTCGTTGATGTTTTTGAAGGCATCTAAAATCGTATCCGATACGTTTAGGGCAAGCATAGCTAACAACACCAAATACATGATATTAACCATCTTTTGCCTGGTGGTCTCTTTCGCTATGGCCATTATAAAACAGTTAGGTTATTATACACGCGGTTGGTTCATTGCAGTCAGCATATTTCCATAAATCGCATTCAGCGACGCAAGATTCCTGGCCAGCTTGGCCACCTCCTCCTTGAACTGTTTTGAATCTTCCATCGATTCATTGAAATTGTTCATGGTTAATGACAGATTCTGATAGAATTTATTCATAGACTTCAGATGGGCCGTTGAGTCCTGCAGTTCCAATTCATACACGGCATTTAAGGCAGAAAGGTTTTTTGCAAGCGCATTTACCTGTTTATGGTAAGCCGCTGCATCTCCGCTATTTTCACCCATATGAGCCAGCTGAGCTGTAGCTTTTCCAAAGGCCTGGTTTAATCCATCGAATCCAGCTGATGCCGCTTTCAACTTCGTTGTAAACTCCTCAGTTACCTGTGCTGCATCAGCCACACGCGATATGGAAGCTACCTTGTCGCCGAAAGTACGTAAGCCTGTGCCCAGGCTTTCTATCAGTTCAGGACCAATCTTAGCATCCGTCATCATTTTATCGAGAGCCGCAGTATTCGAATAGGCAGGCACCGCAACCGCAGTTTGTACCGCTGCTTTTGGCCTTGCCAGCCCGTTAAAATCCTCTGCCAGCTCCGGATACACCTTATCCCACTCCGGCTCTTGCTTTGGCGGAAAAAAACCGGTCACGAAAAACAATATGGCTTCTACACCCAAGCCGAAACCAATAAGGTAATTTCCCATAATTCCACCTATGTGCAGAATTTTAAATAGAACGCCGATAATAACAATACTTGCCCCCCAGGAAACTGCGGTATGTAACCAATCGAATTTAGGTTTTGTTGCCATAATAATAGCTTAAGTCG
>NZ_JAZQNU010000127.1:0-10891 GCF_045627485.1 Pedobacter sp.
TATGATTAGATTGAATGTTCAGGTTATTCAATCTGTCGTTTAATCAAATAATCAACATTAGTATAAAATATGGCAAGGATATCAGGTATTGATTTACCAAGAAACAAAAGAGGCGAAATAGGATTAACCTACATCTTCGGAGTAGGCAGATCTACTGCACAACGTATATTGACGGAAGCAGGTATCGATTTAAACAAAAAAGTACAAGATTGGTCTGATGATGAGTTATCGGCTATCCGTACAATTATCAACGACCAGATTAAAGTAGAAGGTGCTTTACGTTCAGAGGTTCAGTTGAATATTAAGCGTTTAATGGATATTGGCTGTTACCGTGGTTTACGTCATAGAAAAGGATTGCCAGTACGTGGTCAACGTACTAAGAACAATTCTCGTACTCGTAAAGGCAAGAGAAAAACAGTTGCTAACAAGAAAAAAGCTACTAAATAATATTAGTATCGAAGTATAATTATGGCTAAAAGTAAAAAAGTAACCAAAAAGCGTATTGTTGTTGTTGAGTCTGTAGGACAGGCACATATCAATGCTACTTTTAACAATATCATTGTTACCTTAACAAATAACAACGGTCAAACCATATCATGGTCTTCAGCAGGTAAAATGGGATTTAAGGGTTCTAAAAAGAACACTCCATACGCTGCAGGTCAAGCTGCATCTGATTGCGGTAAGGTAGCATTTGATTTAGGTCTACGTAAAGTAGAAGTTTTTGTAAAAGGTCCAGGTTCAGGCCGCGAGTCTGCAATTAGAACATTGCAAGTAGCTGGTATTGAAGTAACCTCTATCAAAGATATCACCCCGCTTCCTCACAATGGATGTCGCCCTCCTAAGAAGAGAAGAGTTTAATATTTAATTTTTAAAGCTAAGAGTCTGCAGCTTAAGGTTGCACGATACTTTAAAACAAAAAGAAATGGCAAGATATACAGGACCGAAGTCCAAAATCGCGCGTAAATTCAGAGAGCCAATTTTCGGCCCTGATAAAGTTTTAGACAGAAAAAATTACCCTCCTGGACAGCACGGTGCTTCCAAAAGAAGAGGTAAACAATCTGAATACGCTATTCAGTTAATGGAAAAACAAAAAGTTAAATATACTTATGGTGTATTAGAACGTCAATTCCGTAACTTGTTCACAAGAGCGTCAGCCCGAGAAGGTATTACAGGTGATAATTTATTACAATTATTAGAAGCCCGTTTAGATAATACAGTATATAGATTGGGTATTGCAACTACACGTTCAGCTGCACGTCAGTTAGTTAGCCATAAACACGTAACAGTGAATGGTGAAGTGGTAAATATTCCATCATATCAATTAAAAGCCGGAGATGTTATTGCAGTTCGTGAGAAATCAAAAACATTAGAAGCAATAACGAACTCAGTTGCTGGTAGAACAATCAATAAATTCAATTGGTTAGATTGGAATGCAAGTGAACTTACTGGTAAGTTCTTAGCTTATCCAAACCGCGATGAGATTCCGGAAAACATTAAAGAAAACCTGATAATAGAGTTATACTCTAAGTAATCATACTAAATTAACTGCCTTAATATTAGGGCAGTTAATTTTTTGCGTTACAAAAAATTAATAACGATCTAAAAACATTATAAATGGCAATTTTAGCATTTCAGAAACCCGATAAGGTCATCATGCAGAAATCAACTGATTTCGATGGTACATTTGAATTTCGTCCTTTAGAGCCCGGCTTCGGTGTAACAATTGGTAATGCCTTAAGAAGGATTTTACTTTCTTCACTCGAAGGTTTTGCCATTACAAGTATTCGTTTTTCTGGAGTATCCCATGAGTTTTCTACGATGAAAGGTGTTGTGGAAGATTTAACTGAAATCATTCTTAGTTTAAAACAAGTTCGTTTTAAAAAAGTTGGTGATGTTGGTGACTCTGAAAAGATTTTTATCATCGTAAATGGCCAAGATCAGTTTAAAGCAGGTGACATCACTAAATTCTCAAGTAACTTTGAGGTTTTAAATCCTGATTTAGTGATTTGCAATATGGAAAAAACAGTCACTTTAGAGGTAGAATTAACTATCAATAAAGGACGTGGTTATGTTCCTGCAGAAGAGAATAAAGTTAATGACGCTGTTGTTGGTGTGATCGCTATCGATTCGATTTACACGCCAATGAAAAATGTTAAATATACGATTGAAAACTATCGTGTAGAACAAAAAACGGATTACGAAAAGTTAATTTTAGATATCTCTACTGATGGGTCAATTCATCCTGAAGAAGCTCTGAAAGAAGCTGCAAAAATCTTGATTCAACACTTTATGTTATTCTCAGATGAGAATCTTGTATTGGAGTCTCAAGCTAAAGAAGAAACTAAAGAAGTTGATGAGGAAATTCTGCATATGCGTAAAATTCTTAAAACTGAATTAGTTGATTTAGATCTTTCAGTTCGTGCTTTAAACTGCTTAAAAGCTGCTGATATTCGCACGTTAGCTGATTTAGTATCTTATGATGTAGCTGATATGTTAAAATTCAGAAACTTCGGTAAGAAATCATTGACTGAGATTCAGGAATTGGTTAAATCTAAGAGTTTATCTTTTGGAATGAACCTTTCTAAATTTAAGTTAGACGAAGAATAATACAACAAATTATATATTGTTAATCGTGTGTAATTCCCTCTGTTAAATCAAGAGACGGTACACACCGAATAAATTCAAAAATGAGACACGGTAAAAAAGGAAACCACTTAGGCAGAACAGATTCACATCGTAAAGCGATGTTAGCTAACATGGCTTCATCACTTATTAAACACAAAAGAATCTCTACTACATTAGCAAAAGCTAAAGCTTTACGTATGTATGTTGAGCCTTTAATTACAAAATCTAAAACTGATACTACACATTCTCGTCGTATCGTTTTTAGTTATTTGCAAGATAAAGATACGGTTACTGAGTTGTTCCGTGATGTAGCTGCAAAAGTTGCTACTCGTCCAGGTGGTTACACAAGGATCATTAAATTAAACAATCGTTTAGGTGATAACGCTGAAATGGCATTAATTGAGTTGGTTGATTACAACGAAGTTTATGGTAAAGAAGCAGAAGTTGCTGAAAAGAAAACCACTCGTCGTGGTAGAAGTAAAGCCAAAAAAGCTGATGCTCCTGCTGCTGAAGCGGCTACTGAAACTGCAGTTGAAGAAACTCCAGCTACAGATGCTCCTGCTGAAGGTGAAACGACCAAAGAAGCGTAGTTATAATAACTTTGTTTTCAAAACATATAAAAGCCCTGCTGTAATCCAGCAGGGCTTTTTGCATATGTGATTTTAATTTACTTTTGTCCTTTAATAATATTTAGCATGTCTACAACAACATCATTGCAAGAATTTGAAACCGCGATTAATTCTTCACTAATAGATGGCACGTTTCTAAAGCTGTCACTCGGTAATTACAAGGGGCCAGAAAAGGATCTTAAGAATATCTATGTTAGGGTTATTCAAGTTAAGCGTGCTAATAAGCTTTCTTTTACTTACAGGTATAAGACAAGGGATATCGTTAAAAACTATAGTTATGAGGAAGGTGTAGCACTTGTTATGACGCAAATTGTTAATGGGTTTGCCATGTCAACTTTATTTACCTCCAAGATGGATTTATCTCTTGTTCAAAAAAGGGACGGGTTAGGGTATGAACTCATTACTAAGCCAGCCTCTTTGAATTTGCAGCCATCGCTTTCGCATAACAAGGAAAAAGTAAGACTTGTGAATGCAGATATTCAAAAGAAATATCTGCATGAACTTAACATTACCGATGCTAAAGGTGAGGTGTTTAAAAATGCTCAGGATAAATACAAACAAATCAACCAATATATCTCCTTGTTGAGTCCATTATTACAGAATTTTAAAGACCAGGAACTTCAACATGTAGTAGATATGGGTTCAGGTAAAGGTTATCTTACTTTTGCTTTTTATGACTATCTTATAAATGTTTTGAAACTTAATACTCGGGTAACTGGGGTAGAGTATCGGCCAGATTTGGTGGAACTTTGTAATCGTATAGCTGTCAATTCTGGTTTTAATGGCTTGCGCTTTCAGGAAGGCACTATCCAGGATTATGAGGCCGAAAGAATAGACTTACTTATTGCCTTGCATGCCTGTGATACTGCCACTGATGATGCGATATTTAAAGGTATAACGGCTGGTGCCAGATTAATAGTTGTGGCACCCTGCTGTCATAAACAGATACGACGTGAAATGACAGCATCCAAAGTTAAGAATGAACTGAGCTATATTACCAAATATGGTATCTTTTTGGAGCGACAGGCAGAAATGGTAACAGATGGTATCAGAGCATTGATCCTGAATTATTTTGGGTATGAGACTAAAGTAATGGAATTCGTTTCAGGTGTTCATACACCAAAAAATGTTCTGGTGGTTGGAATTAAACAACGAGAAGATGATGCTAAAAAATTGGAAGTATTAGAAAAAATAAAAGCAGCCAAAGCTTATTTCGGAATCGGTCATCATTACCTGGAACGTCTATTCAATTTACCATCTTAATCTGTCAACGTGTCAGCAGCGTAATTAGAAAACGTTATATTTTAATATATATAGCTTATTATCGCCACAAAATTCTGCCAAATGAATATTGGCACAACCCTTGATTAACTCGTCCTATCGAATAAGTAAAACATTAAAGATATAATAAAATGGGAAAAATAATTGGTATAGACTTAGGAACAACGAATTCTTGCGTTTCCGTAATGGAAGGTAACGAACCTGTAGTTATAGCCAACAGTGAAGGTAAACGTACAACGCCGTCTATTGTTGCATTCGCAGAGAACGGTGAAAGAAAAGTAGGTGAGCCGGCTAAACGTCAGGCAATTACCAATCCAACAAAGACGATTTATTCAATTAAACGCTTTATGGGAAGTAGCTTCGCAGAAGTTGCTAAAGAAGTAGGACGTGTTCCTTATAAAGTTGTTAAAGGCGACAACAATACACCTCGTGTAGAAATCGACGATCGTAAATATACTCCACAAGAGATATCTGCAATGATTTTGCAGAAAATGAAAAAAACCGCGGAAGACTTTTTAGGTCAGGAAGTAACAGAAGCAGTTATTACTGTTCCTGCATATTTCAATGACGCACAACGTCAGGCTACTAAAGAGGCAGGTGAAATTGCTGGTTTAACGGTAAAACGTATCATCAATGAGCCTACTGCTGCTGCATTAGCTTACGGATTAGACAAAGCTCACCGCGATATGAAAATTGTTGTTTTCGATTGTGGTGGTGGTACTCATGACGTTTCTGTATTAGAATTAGGTGACGGTGTCTTCGAGGTTAAATCTACAGACGGTGATACACACTTAGGTGGAGATGATTTTGACCACATCATTATCGAATGGTTGGCTGCAGAATTTAAAAATGAAAATGGCATGGACCTTCACCAAGATCCTATGGCATTACAACGTTTAAAAGAAGCTGCTGAGAAAGCTAAAATTGAATTATCGAGCACAACTTCTACAGAAATCAACTTACCATATATCACTGCTGACGCATCAGGACCTAAACACTTAGTTAGAACCCTTAGCCGTGCTAAATTTGAGCAATTAGCTAGTGATTTAATTAAACGTACTATTGATCCATGTAAATCAGCATTGAAAAATGCCGGTTTAAAAACTTCTGATATCGATGAAATTATCTTAGTTGGTGGTTCAACTCGTATGCCTGCTATTCAGGAAGCGGTTAAAGCTTTTTTCGGTAAAGAGCCTTCTAAAGGTGTTAACCCTGATGAGGTTGTAGCAATTGGTGCTGCTATTCAAGGTGGTGTTTTAACAGGAGAAGTAAAAGATGTATTGTTATTAGATGTTACCCCACTTTCTTTAGGTATTGAAACTATGGGTGGTGTAATGACTAAATTAATTGAAGCCAATACAACTATTCCTTCTAAAAAAGCAGAGACTTTCTCTACTGCTGCTGATAACCAGCCATCTGTTGAGATCCACATCTTACAAGGTGAGCGCCCAATGGCTGCACAAAACCGTACCATCGGACGTTTTATCTTAGACGGTATTCCACCAGCTCCACGTGGTGTTCCTCAAATTGAAGTAGCGTTTGATATTGATGCAAACGGTATCTTACACGTAAGTGCAAAAGATAAAGCTACTGGTAAAGAACAAAAAATCCGTATTGAAGCTTCATCTGGTTTAACTGACGAAGAAATCAAGAAAATGAAAGAAGAAGCAGAGCAAAATGCTGAATCTGACAGAATTCAAAAAGAAGAAGCTGATAAAATCAACAGTGCTGATGCATTGATCTTCTCTACTGAAAAACAATTGAAAGAATTCGGTGACAAAATTTCTGAAAGTAAAAAAGCGCCTATTGAAGAAAACTTGAAAAAGTTGAAAGATGCGCATGCTGCTAGAAACTTTGCTGATATCGATGCTGCTCAGGTAGCACTTCAAGCTGCTTGGAATGAAGCATCTGAAGAGATGTACAAAGCAGGTCAGGACGGTTCTGCACCAACTGACGGCGCTGCTGGTCAACCTACAGGTGATCAAGCTGCTGGTGGTGACAATGTTACTGATGTTGACTTCGAAGAAGTAAAAGACGACAAAAAATAAGCTGTCGTAACTCCATAAAAAAGAGCCTTGATTTATCAAGGCTCTTTTTTTATGCTCAAAAAGCTAAACTAGTTCCATAAATTCTCTGGGTATACGCCATCTTTCACTAACTGGTCTATGCTCGCCTGTACAATAGGTTTATCTTCCTTGTAAGTAACACCAAACCATTTGCTATCCGTTGGAATTACTTTAAAAGCTGCTGCGTTAGATTTTACTAAATGCTCCGCCACCAATGGAATGAAAAACTCTGCCTTAGGGTTTTCTTTGTTGTCCATTGCAAAAGTTCTGAATAAATCTTCTGTGGTTTTGAATACCTCCGGTGTAAAACCCCAGAAATTCATTGATACGCGGGTGTCAATATCAAGGGGATATGTTTTCTCATCTTCCTCATAAACAATATGGTCACCTTCTTTAAACACTTTGGTGCGTTCCACAATTTCCTCCAGGTTACCGGCGCTATCTACCTTACAAACACCACGCGATACAGCACCATATTCAGATAAGGTCTTTCCAATTTCATAACCAATCATAGCGTAGTTGCTGCCATTAACTTCGTTATTTAAAAAGTCAACCATTTTCTGGTAGGCATCCAAACCGTAAAAGTCATCGGCATTAATTACGCAAAATGGTTCTTTAATGGTATTTCTGGCCGAAAGAATTGCATGGGCGGTTCCCCATGGTTTTGCTCTTTCTATTTCTTCATCGATTCCAAATTGTTTAAGATCAAAGTTTTGGAATACATAATCAGTTTCTATTTTGCCATTTAATTTTGGTTCGAATATCGATTTAAAGTTTTCTACAAACTCTTCTTTGATGATAAAAACTACTTTTCCGAAGCCAGCTTTTATCGCATCATAAATTGAATAATCAATTATCGTTTCTCCATTAGGCCCGAAGCCATCAATTTGTTTCATGCTGCCATAGCGACTTGCCATGCCTGCGGCTAATATTAGTAAGGTAGGTTTCATTAAAAAAGTTTAAAAATTAAAATTGATCGTTCGTAAAAGTAGAAAAAATAAATTATTTAAAGAAGTTATTTGCCGTTTTTAGAGGAGTAAATCTCCTTAGATACCGAAAAAACCCTTGTTTTTCCTGCTACGTGTTTTTTTCCCAATTAGCATGCCAAAAAGACCGCGTACTATTTCTTTCCCTATTTGCCTGGTAATGGTAGCACCCATCACCTGTTCAACCATACTTTTCTCTCCTTTTTTCTGAACAGGGGTGACCTTCATATCTTTTGCTGCATCTTGCGCTTCAATTAACTCGTCATTTATTCTTTTGGTTAATAATTCATACGCACTTTCCGGATCAATGGTTTCCGCATATTTTGCGGTCATTGCACTATGATTGATCACGTTCTGGTAGTCAGCACTGCTTAACGGGCCCATCACAGAGCGGGGAGAGGCGAGCATGGTTGCCACCACTTCAGTTGGAATCCCTTTTTCATTTAAAACCGTTACTATGGCCTGTCCTGTACCCAGCGAGGTTAATACCTTATCTATTTCGTAGAAATCAGAGCGTGGATACGTGTTAACCGTTTTCTTTAATGCTTCTGCATCGTTAGGGGTAAACACCCTTAAGGCATGCTGCACCCGGTTGCCTAACTGCGAGAGAATATTAGAGGGAACATCAGTGGGCGACTGGGTGCAAAAGAAGATCCCTACGCCCTTCGATCTGATCAGACGGATAATCATATCAATCTGCTCCATAAAGGCCTTAGAAGAGTTTTTAAACAGTAAATGCGCTTCATCAAAAAAGAACACCAGTTTAGGTTTGTCCAGATCACCGGCTTCGGGAAGCTCGGTAAACAATTCAGCCAGTAAACTGAGTAAAAACGTAGAATAAAGTACTGGCTGGTTTTGAACATCGGCAATGTTTAGCAAGCTGATCACGCCTTTGCCATCGGTACGCTCAAACAGGTCTTCAATATCAAATGACCGCTCACCAAACATAGATCCCAGACCCTGCTGCTCTACAGTTACAATTTTCCTGAGTAAAGTGCCTGAGGTAGCGGTAGAAATTTTACCATAGTCTGCTTTAATCTCTTCCGCGCCAGCACCTTCTGATAAGTAAGAAACCAACTTTTTAAGGTCATTTAAATCAATAACAGGAAGCTTATGGTCATCAGCATATTTAAAGATTACTGATAATACTCCAGTCTGCGTTTCATTTAAATCTAATATCTTGGCCAGCAACACAGGGCCAAACTCCAGTACCGTTGCCCGCATTTGCGCACCCAATTTACCAGAGAGGGAGTAAAGTTCAATCGGAAAACCCATGGGCTCAAAAGTTCTACCTAACCCCGCCATTCGTTCTTCAATCTTCGCATTAGCAGTCCCAGCCTGGTTCAGGCCCGACAAATCACCTTTTACATCGAGCATAAACACCGGTACCCCGGCATCCGATAGTTGTTCGGCCAATAGCTGCAGTGTCCTGGTTTTTCCGGTCCCCGTAGCCCCGGCTACCAAACCATGACGGTTCATCATACGGAGTGGTAGGTTCACTTCTGCTTCTGCCTGTACCTGTCCATTTAGTATTCCGGCACCCAAATAAATAAAAGAGCCGCCTGGCTGGTACGATGCCTTTACTTTTTCAATGAAATTAATCCTTTGATCGCTCATAACTAGCTGTTTATATAAAAGTAATAAAAGTACAGCAGAACTAATAGCTACAAAAAAAGCGCGCCTGCATTTGCTGGCGCGCTTAAATTTTTTAATGGTTTTTAAAAATCCTGTAATGATTAGGATTAATTCCTCACCACACTGGAATTACTTCGTGTAGATAAAATTATGGTCCTTTTGAATATTCAAAAGCGAATGGTAGATCAGTCTGATCACATTATCCACATCTTCCTTGTGAATCATTTCTACTGTGGTATGCATGTAACGCAGCGGCAATGAAATCAATGCCGAAGGTACCCCTCCGTTGGAATAGGCAAAAGCATCAGTATCTGTACCTGTAGAACGGCTTGAGGCCTGGCGCTGGAATGGGATATTGTTTTGTTTAGCCGTTTCAATTAAAAGCTTATTTAAGTTTGTTTGCACTGCTGGTGCATAAGAAACCACTGGTCCTTTACCACAGGCCAGGTCACCCTGTGTAATCTTACTAATCATTGGTGTGGTGGTGTCATGTGTCACGTCGGTAATAATTGCCACATGTGGCTTGATGCGATGTGCAATCATTTCAGCACCACGCAAACCAATTTCTTCCTGCACAGAGTTCACAATGTATAAAGCGAAAGGAAGTTCCTTTTTATTCTCTTTTAATAACCTGGCTACTTCGGCAATCATAAAACCACCAGCACGGTTATCTAAAGCACGACCAACGTAATACCTGTCGTTTAAAACCATAAATTCGTCTTCGTAGGTAATAACACAACCTACATGGATGCCCAGGTTCTCAACTTCCTCTTTAGAGGTACATCCACAATCTAAAAAGATGTTTTTAATTGCTGGTGCTTCTTCTTTTTCACCACTGCGGGTATGTATAGCCGGCCAGCCGAAAACTGCCTGTACCATTCCATTTTCAGTGTGTATATTAACCCTTTTGGAAGGGGCTATCTGGTGATCAGAACCACCATTGCGTATCACATAAATTAAACCTTCTGGCGTAATGTAATTTACAAACCAGGAAATCTCATCTGCATGCGCTTCAATCACTACCCTGAATTCTGCTGTTGGGTTAATTACACCAACGGCAGTACCATAGTTGTCGATAAAACTTTCATCGATATAAGGTTTCAGATAATCCAGCCATAATTTCTGACCAGGATATTCAAATCCCGTAGGGGAAGGGTTATTAATATATTTTTCAAAAAACTGTACTGAGTTCTCGTTGACTACAGCAACATGTGGCTGTTTTTCGTCTTTCTTTTTAGTCATGTTCAATCTTTAATTATTAACAAATATATAAACAATCAGAGCTTAATTGCATAATGGCAAAGTCAAACAAACACACAGCAAATTAATTAAGCCAGGCTTTTCAATTTAGCGCTGTAAAACTTGTAGACGCAGATGTTCAATAAAATAACAACTGCGGCTCCATAGCAATAGACCGGCCACTGCCCTTTGTCCCAAAGCCATAAACCCATTGCCGAACCCATGGCTGCACCCACAAAACTAACCGACATAAAAATTGTGTTTAGTCGGTTACGTGCTTCGGGCACCAAGGCATAAATACGGGTCTGGTTAGTTACATGAATCGCTTGCTGGCCAATATCAATTAATATAATGCCTGCAACAAAAAGATAAAGCTGGCTGCCTGTAAAATAAAAAGCAGCAATGCTAATCAGTTGCATAACGAGGCCAA
>NZ_JAZQNU010000128.1:0-3914 GCF_045627485.1 Pedobacter sp.
CAAGGAGTTGTCCCTCTCTATTGTCTTCCTAAGACCGCTTGGCCTCCGACTTAGTTTATTGCAACAAATGCCAATTTATGGGAAGAGTGGATGGATGACCCTGGATCAGCAAAGGCAGGTGGTAACGGGGAATGTGGCTCGGAAGTGGTGGCTCGTGTTGATGATTTCTTTAAAGAAATGTTCGCAAGGCATCCATCGGGAAATGTTTTGGTTGTTGGACACAATGGTGTTAACCGCTTATTCCTGGCGCACAAGCTGGGCATGCCGCTCAAAAACTACAGAAAAATTGTTCAGGAAAACTCATCAGTGACACTATTCAGCCTTGATGAGCAGGGAGATATAAGCTTAAAATCTTTAAACAGTAAATTATAACAATATGACATATAAATCTAATGTTTTTAAGGCATTGTTTTTCACCGTTGCTGTGGTGGCCTTTGGTCAGAATGCATCAGCCCAACAAATGCATCATTTGAAAATTAAGAATGCGAAAAAACTGCAGTCATTTTTTAAATATACGGGTAAAGACAGGCCAATTATCAGCGGGCATAGGGGTGGAATGGTCAATGGGTTTCCTGAAAATTCTATTGAAACTTTTGAAAATACGTTGCGCTATACGCCGGCATTTTATGAAATCGATCCTCGACTCACTAAAGATGGCGTGGTGGTGCTGATGCATGACGAAACTGTAGACCGTACAACCAACGGCACGGGTAAGGTGTCTGATTTCTCCTACGAAGAATTGCAAAAATTGAGGCTGAAGGATGTTCATGGTCATGTAACGGATTTCAAAATTCCAACCCTTACTCAGGCAATCGAATGGAGTAGAGGGAAGACGGTGATGAATCTTGACAAAAAAGACCTTCCTTTGGTTGAAACGGCCAGGATACTTAAAGAAATCGGGAATGAGGTGGTAATGGTTACTGTTCATAATGCAGAGCAAGCTAAATTCTATTACCAGGATAATCCTCGCAGGATGATGTCAGCATTCGTGAAAACTAAACAAGCTTTTCATGAATATGAGGCAGCAGGTATTCCTTGGCGTAATATGATCGCCTACATTGGCTCATTAAACAAACCTGAAAATAAAGAGCTTTACGATATGCTTCATGCAAAAGGGGTGATGTGCATGATTTCTTCTGCGCCAACTTATGACAAACTGGAGAATCCCGCTGAGCGTGCTGAGCATTTCAGGGAGACCTTTCTCCAGGGTGCAGATATTCTGGAATCCGATCTTCCAATAGAGGCTGCTGAAGCGATCAAGTCTTTGATTCCCAAGAGCAGTCCTCAACAAAAATACTTCGCAAAGCAAAAGTAGTAAAGCCTTTATATCCGGACTGCGATTGTTTGTCCAGGGGCTGTAAATTCCACCCAACTGCACAAAAACTATAATCAGCTTTATCGGTTATCATCAGACTTAATCATTAGAAGATGAATACAGACATTCCAAAAATAAGCGACTTTCCAACAGGGGAAGAAAATACAGCTTATGCGCAATATTTTACAGGAAAATCATGGTTGGCGCCTTTAGCCTCTAATAAGAACCTAAACGTGCCTCTTGCCAATGTAACCTTTGAGCCCGGTTGTAGAAACAACTGGCACAGCCATACAGGGGGGCAGCTTTTGATTGTGGTTGGCGGCGAAGGGTTGTATCAGGAACGTGGAAAATCGGCAATCCACCTAAAAGCAGGCGATGTGGTAGAAATTGCGCCAAACGTTGAACATTGGCATGGTGCCACCGCAACCAGTTGGTTTTCGCACCTGGCAACAAATGGTAGTCCGGCAACGAATCAGAATATGTGGCTGGAGCCGGTAAATGATGAAGATTACCAAAATGGTAATCGTCAAATTCAAGAATAATGAATTTTATCTCTCTTTATCACGATGACAATGGATGCTCAAGAAAATTCGATACTGAATGCGAAGGAAAAAAGCCTGACAGGTATTTCGGCAACTACTGCCACAGGCAAAATGGATTTGTTGAAATCGCAGTTAAATGAAGGCTATGAGTGCGATTATCCATCAATTGATTTGCGCAACGCAAGCCAGTATATTTCTATCTAATATTTAAGAACAACTCCTTACCGTGCTGTAGCTGTTAGTATGTAAGAGCCACATAAATCAATCAATATTTTGCACAGTTGTGAAGAGTCGGGTTTTTAGTTCTCTAAATTTTTTTGTGAGTTCTGCTATAGATACTTCAAGCGAACTATGCTGTTTTTCAATTTGTCCTAAATCTTCAGGAGCTTTTCCTTCAGCTGCCAATACAATTTGGCCGCGCAACTCATCAACAGCATCTTCATTTTTCTCCCGCTCCTGGTCAAGCGCTTTTAATTCTTCGCCCAAACTTTTTAGTTTTTCAAGATCTTCTGTTGAAGCTACGCTCGCATACCTGTCTAGTAAATGGTGGAAAAAATTGCTTTCCACCTGAAAATATTGCAGATCAGAAGTCCAATGTTCGGCGATTACAAAATACTGATTGGACTTTGATGACAATTCCTTAGGAGTTTCCATACGACTTGCTTTTAATTAAGATTGTGAAAGATGTTCGACTCATTCTGGCCTAAAATGACTGAAAAATATATAGATTACTAATTTCAGCATAACCCCTTAGCGATCAAGTGACCACTGTCAGCTAGTCGCATGATTTTAATCACCAAGCTGCACCAAAGCCTTTTTATCTCATAAAAGTCAAATGGTATCAAGAAATTTGTTGTTAATGTTTGCCTTTTAGCTTCATTAATATTTCAATTGTTTTATTATCACGTTGCCCATTAAACAGGGTTTTCAGTGCTTGCTCAAATATTGGGTTGGAGCCGTTCACAGCTGAAAACAACGTCATGCAGGAGTGAAACTTCAGGTCGTCGGGGCTTCCAAATATCTGCTTAACGTTTTTTTGCGATTTCAAAACTTCTGTAGTAATACGTATCAGCCTGGCGCCCAAAACTGGATGTGCCAGGAAATCCCTGGCTTCCTCCAGATCACGTATTGCATAATAATTAGCGGTTTCTGAGTAGCCAAGTCCTTGGATCTGGGGGAAAATATACCACATCCAATGTAACTGTTTACGCCCATTTATAATCTCGCTTAGTGCGGTATCATAATCAGCGTTTTGTGCTTTTACAAAACGGTCAAGATCTGTGTTTTTCATGGTGTCTTCGTTAGTCGATATAATCAACAACCGATATTATTAAATACAAGTTTCATTTTTGTAGTTCTAATTGCCTTTGAACTGTGTTGACGCGAATGGAAAATACAGTTCACGTGGAATTGATAAAACCTTGCCTTAAAACATTTAATATAGCAGTGTGTTTAACTAGGAAATTTATAAATATGGAATCATTCGATTTACAATTATCAGAAAAACAACTAACAATTGAGCCACAAGACAATGGTACATACCGGATTATGGAGGGTTTAGATAAGCTTGGGGTGATTTATCCAGAGCCAAGTGACGACGAGGTAGTTTGGAACACTCAAGATGAATTAGATGAAGGTTTTGTGCGGCAGGTTGGGAAAATGATTACTGAACACAATGATAATGGTTAAAATAAACAAAGCCGCTTTCTGAAGAAAGCGGCTTTGTTTAAGCTTATTTAAATAGCAATAATTACACCTGGTAGCATCTATTTTTGGTCTCCTGATGGAGCTGGCATCATTAAACTTTCTTGTAATATCGTAGCCATACCCTACAACATTGTATTTGGGATCCCCTGTGGCACTACAGGATCTTGCAAATTTCTTGGTACGATTACTTTGATTCCTTCTATAGGATCAAGCACTTCCTCTAATTTTGGAGGTACATCAGATTTTTTGCAGGATGTACTAACACTTATTACTAGCAGCAGATTAAGAGTTTTCTTATTTAATTTTTATTTAACTAAATAACTTATATACTCAAACATAAGCATTACTGT
>NZ_JAZQNU010000129.1:0-3487 GCF_045627485.1 Pedobacter sp.
GAGCCTGCAAGCTAACAGCACAACGCTTGAAAATGTAGAAGTTGTTTCTGTTGGTTATGGAACATTGCCGCAAAAGGAAGTAACATCAGCAGTAACCCATATTCCTGCGGAAAAATTCAGACAAAGCGGCTCAAGAAATCCGTTGGACTTAATTCAGGGTAAAGTTCCGGGCTTAGTATTAACCCGTGCCTCGGGTTCTAATCCAAATTCAGGCGTTGATGTACAATTAAGAGGTGCAATATCCATAACGGGAAGTTCAAGTCCGCTTTTTGTTATTGATGGTATTCCAGGTGGAAACCCTGATTTACTTCAACAGGATGATATTGCTTCCATTGATGTTTTAAAAGATGGATCAGGCGCTGCCATTTATGGTACAAGTGCAAACGCTGGTGTTATAATCATCACCACTAAAAAAGGCAAGCCCGGACCACCGGAGTTTAACTATTCCAATTACTTCAGGAAAGAGTATATTCAAAACAGACAAGATTTTTTAAGTGCTGATGAATTCCGTCAGAAAATAGTTAGTGGAGAAATTAAACAACAAGATTTTGGACACAATACTGACTTTTTAGATCAGCTGATTAATCACGAGAATCTATCACAAAACCATAACATGTCTTTATCCGGAGGCTCTGAGAAATCAAGTTACCGTGCCAGCATAAACTACAGGGATCTTCAGGGTATTAGTTTAGAAAACGGAAGGAAAGAATATACGATGCGTTTAAATGTTAACCAAAAGGGGTTAAATGACCGTTTATACGCACAGTTCAACATAGCAGCTAATTTCAATAATGCCAATCTACTTGGTGGAGGAGGCTGGGAAAGCGAGATGGCGAAAAATCCTACGCTTTCTAATTATAATCCTGACGGTACGTATCGTTTCGATTTGACAAGTAGCAACGAATATGCACGTTTATTTCAAGAGACCAATTACAGAAAACAACAAACAACATCAATCGATGGAAAAGTAGATTTAGATATAATTGAGGGTTTAAAGGCTTCGGTTTTCGGGTCAGTAACCAGAAATAATAATATGGATGGTCAGTATAGACTTAAAGACAGTGAAAATTCTGTGGAAGACAGAGATTCTCCACGTGGAGGTTACGCCTATAGGGGAAGTAGCTTAAAACAGAATTTTGCGGTAGAGCCAACGTTGAACTACACCAGAATTTTTGCGGAAAAACATAACGTAACCGCGGTAGCTGGATATAGTTATCGCTACAATGTCGATGAAGGTAATTCTGCAGCTAACCGCGGTTTTATCAATGACGTTTTAGAGGACAATAAATTGTCACGAGGTAGTGCTTTAGTATTGGGTAAAGCATCGATGGATAGTTACAAAAATGATAACACCTTAATTGCTTTTTTTGGAAGGGTTAATTATGCCTTTAATAATAAATATATGGCGCAATTCATTTTGCGCAGAGAGGGGTCTTCCAGGTTTGGTGCTAACAACAAATGGGGAAATTTCCCAGCTGTTTCTGCAGGATGGAATATTTCTGAGGAAGACTTTCTAAAAGAAGTGAATTTTGTAAACTACCTGAAATTAAGGGTGGGTTATGGTGTGACTGGAAATAGTGGATTTAGTGATAATGCCTCTCGTGTAACGCTTGGTGGTGGTGGTAAATATTTATTTCCAGATGGCTACTATTATGAAACTTATGGACCTAACCGTAACCCTAATCCAGACCTAAGATGGGAAACTAAAAGAGAGTTGAATATTGGTATGGACTTCAGGTTCTTTGATAGTAAATTAACAGGTGCTTTAGATGTATTTAAACGGACAACAAAAGATTTGTTGGATACCTACGTAGCCCCACAACCTCCGTTTGTACATTCAGATATTTATGCTAATGTTGGATCGATTTCTTCTAAAGGGATAGAGTTGGCATTAAGTTATGCAGCCATTAATAATGAAAATTTTTCATGGAGTATGGATGTAACCGCCAGTGCATTGAAAAACACCCTGGATTCTTATTCAAATGACCAGTTTAAAATATTATACAAAACATTCGGTGGAATTGGTGGTGCAGGTGCTTTAGGTGATGCCATTACCACTTATGAAGGTGGTGCTATTGGTGAATTCTGGGGGAAAAAGTTTGCTGGTTTTACTGACGAAGGTAAATGGTTATTTTATAACAGGAACGGTGAGGCAGTTAGAAATGATAAGATTAATAACTCAAAAGATTTAAATTCTACAGACTTACAGAATTTAGGAAATGCTATCCCTAAATACTATGCCTCCTGGACGCATAACTTTACTTATAAAAACTTTGATTTAAGAGTTTTCCTTCGCGGTAAATTTGATTACAAAATTTTGAATACAACTGCACTCACCTATGGTAACAAAACATGGTCAGGTAACTTATTAAGAGAAACTTTTACCAAGCATAGCGAGATCAATGATACTTATATGTATTCAGATTATTATCTGGAAGAAGGTACCAATATTAAAGTTGATGAAATAACCCTGGGTTATAATTTCAAGTTGGATACCAAATGGGCAAGAAGTGTGAGGATTTATGCATCGGGACAGAACTTAGCGACCATTACGGGATATAGTGGTAATGATCCTGATTTCGTTAGAGATACCGGTTTTGGGGCAGGTATTGACAACCGGAGTGCTTACCCAAGTACACGCTCTATCCTTATTGGATTAAATGTTGGATTTTAAAAAAAAAACATTAATAGAATTTATACTGATGAAAAATAAATCAATTATATATATAGGTCTAATTGCTGCGTTATCTTTTTCGAGCGCTTGCACTAAACTAGACGAGAATGCATATGATCAGTTTTTAACTGATAATTTTTATAACAATAAAACAGAGGTATTGTCGGCTGTTTTGAGGCCTTATACCCATGCGGGCGCATGGGTAACCCCATCGGGACAGGATGGCCAGTGGCGCGCTGCTGAGCTTTCTGCTGATCAGCTTGCCTGGCCAACTAAAGGTCGTCACGGTGAAGATGGCGGGAAATGGAAAAGATTGCACTACCATACCTGGACTGTGGATGATGGTAATTTAAACAATGCCTGGTCATTAATGTACTGGGGAATGGGTTTATGTAACGACCCTATTCAGAACATAGAGAAGAGAGATGTTGCCAGTATGGGCATTACAGAGCAAGAAAAATCAGAATACCTTGCTGAACTAAAACTGTTTCGTGCCTTTCATTATCTTAAGTTAATGGATATGTGGGGTAACATTCCGGTAGTAACCAAAGTCGGAGAGCCTGCGCAACCGGAAACCTTACCAAGACAAGAAGTTTTCAATTTTATTGAAAGAGAGATTAAGGAGAATATAGAAGCTGCACCTAAACTTTCCAGGTCAATGATGGGACGTATGACCCAGGCTGGTGCTTATGCCATGTTGGTGGAATTGTATTTAAATGCAGAAGTTTGGACAGGAACACCCCGTTGGGACGACTGTATTGCTGCTGCTGATAAGTTAATTACCAGTCAGGCAGGCGGACAAAATGGAACGAT
>NZ_JAZQNU010000130.1:0-9560 GCF_045627485.1 Pedobacter sp.
TTTTTTAACGGGGTGGAGAATAGCGGAGTCGTCTCGCTGACCTCTTGCCTGCCAGGCAAGCGCTCTAGCCAGCTGAGCTAATCCCCCGTGGTGGGGCAAAAGTAATTAAAATTAGGTGTGTTGCAAATAAAATTATAAAAAAATTAACTGCCATATTTTACACTCAGCCTATCAAAAACCAGCAACATCCATTACTTTATTTTGCAAAACACCTTAAACATATTGTGAAATACACCAAAATTTTCACGAAAACCACCGAAATTTCTGAATACCGCAAATAAAATACCGAAAAAACATTTTGAATTTCATGTAAACACATAAATTAGCGTAAATTAATAACCATTTCACCCACAATAAACTTTAAAAAACAAGAAAAAAAACAGAAACAACATCAAAAAGTACAGAAAAAACCCAGTTTAAAACTAAAAAAACCAAACAAAACCAATTTTATGAAAAAACTCTTACTAAGTTTATTCATCCTAACGCTTTTCGCGAACTTCGCAATAGCTCAGGATAGAACCATCACTGGAAAAGTGACATCAAAAGAAGACAACCTACCCATCCCGGGCGCAACAATCCGCCTAAAAGGCGCAAAAGGCGGCACACAAACCGATGCCAGCGGAAACTTTTCTCTCAGCGTACCAAGAGACGTAACCACTTTAGAAGTTTCTACCATCGGCTTCCTGCCTCAAAACGTATCCATTACTTCAGGTAGCATGAACGTGAGTTTAGAAAACGACTCCAGAACCTTAAATGATGTCGTTGTAGTGGGGTATGGAACACAGAAAAGAGGAGAAACCACGGGGAGTACCTCTTCCGTTAGTGGTGCTGCAATTGCCCAAAAGCCAATCCAAAGTATGGAGGCAGGTTTAGCTGGTCGCGCTTCAGGTGTGCAGGTAACCAACGCCACAGGTGTATTAAACAGTCCGCCAGTATTCCGTATCCGTGGTACCAACTCTATTTCCTTAAGCTCACAACCCTTGTTTGTAATTGACGGGGTAGTGGCAACTACAGGTGATCAGGGTTTAACCGCAGCAGCAGGTAATGCATTATCAAGCATCAACCCAAATGACATTGAAAGCATTGATATCGCAAAAGATGCGGCTTCAACAGCCATCTATGGTAGTAGAGCAGCGAACGGTGTGGTTTTCGTAACCACCAAACGAGGCAAAACTGGTGCACCAAAAGTAACTTATGACACTTATGTAGGTTGGTCAAGCCCTTACCGCCTGCCCGAACTGTTAAATGCGTTTGAGTATACCGATTATAAAAACGAAGCTTTAGCTAACGCCGATGCCATCCGTAGAGGTAGTGTAAACATCACGGTAAACGGCGTTTCACAACTTCCTGTTTTTGCTTTAACCAATGGACCTGACGGCCAGCCAATCAATACCCGCTGGTACGACTATGCCTATCGCACTGGTTTCTCGCAAAACCACAACATGAATGTTTCAGGAGGTACAGAAGCCACTAAATATTACCTGGGTGTTGGTTATACTAACCAGGAGGGTATTATTCAGAGAAATGACTTTCAACGCTTAAACTCTATTTTTAATATCGACAGCAAGGTTAATGATTTTATCAGCATTGGAGGTAAATTATCTTATTCCAATGAGAAAAATTTAGCGGCCATTTCTTCAGGCTCCCTAAACGGAGAAGCCTATGGTACTGCCGGTATCGCCAGAACTGCTTTGGTAAATGCACCTAACGTATCTCCATTTAACAACGATGGTACTTATAATCTGGGCGCAACCTATATAGGCCCAATGAATAACGTAGTTAGCGGTGGACAAGTAGGTTTTTACAACTTTGCACAAATCCTGGAGCACGACAGGGAGAACAACGAGATCGATCACTTGCAATCCAATGCTTATGTGCAATTAACACCTTTAAAATGGCTTAGGTTAAGATCTGTTTACGGTATTGATTACATTAACAGTGACAACGACATTTTTTACAACCCAACTCATGGTACTGGTCAGGGAGTAAATGGCCAGGGAATTGGTGCTTTCAGGAAATCTAAAAACTGGACCTGGACCAATACTGGGCAAGCGACCTACAGCCTAAGTGATCATAATTTTGACTTATTGGTTGGTCAGGAACAACAAAGAAACACCGTAACTGGCTATGGAATAGACCGTCGTGGTTTAACAGACCCTGCATACGACGTGGTTCAGGCAGGTTACCAAACCAACAACTCTACAGCCGCTGCTTATGGAGAGAACTATTTACTATCCTTCTTTGGCCGTTTAAACTATAACTATGCCGGTAAATATTTCTTAAGCGGTAACTTACGTCAGGATGAATACTCTGCTTTAGGCGATAAAAAAGGTATCTTCTGGGGTGCATCTGCAGGATGGGAAATCACTAAAGAAAACTTCTGGATCAACTCCAATGCAAGCAATATTTTCAGCAGCTTCAAATTAAGAGGAAGTTATGGAAAAGTGGGTAATATCTCAGGTATCGGGAACTACGCTACTTTCTCAACCTTTGGCTCCGGCTTATATGGCGGTTTACCAAGCTCTTTATATTCCGCAGCTGGTAACACTGACCTAACCTGGGAAACCAGTAAGAAACTAGATGTAGGTTTTAACTTCGGTATCTTACAAGACCGCATTACTTTCGAAGGTGCCTATTACAAAAACAACATTGATGGTTTGATCCTTAACGTTGCACAAGCACCATCTACAGGAGTACCAACAAGCGTTTTGGCCAACGTAGGCTCTATGTATAACCGTGGTGTGGAATTGGCTATCGGGGCTACGCCGGTACAAAGCACTGGTTTTTCATGGAACTCCAATTTCAACATCTCTTTCAACAAAAATGAGGTAACTGAACTGGCACCTGGCTTAACAGAAATTGTTACACCAACAGGTTCTACAGCAACTGGTGAAAACGTAAACAGAACCATCCCAGGTTATTCGGTAGGTTACCTTTACGTAGTAAAAACAGGCGGTGTTGACCCCGAAACAGGAAGAAGGATCTTCTATAATAAGGATGGCCGAGCGGTAACTTATCAACACATTGTACCTACAAATGGTGCCAACTGGACCTACCTTGACGACGGTTCCAGAGCACCTGCCATTACGCAAAGTGCCGATGCTGTGATGTATCAAAATACAGCGCCTAAAATTTATGGTGGTTTCGATAATACGTTCCGCTTTAAAGGATTTGATGTAAACGTGATGTTAACCTACCAATTAGGCTTTTATGTTTCTTATGGAACAAATGCAGGTTTACACGATCAACGTTACTGGAACAATGCAAACGACGTGTTAAACCGTTGGAAGCAACCAGGCGATGTAACCGACTTCCCTAAACCAATCTATGGCGATAACGTTTCTTACGGAAATACCATGCCACTAGATATCAACGTGTTTAAAGGCGATTTCATCAAACTTAGAAACGTTAGCCTTGGCTACACCATTCCACAATCAGTATTAGGAAAAGTAAAACTTAACAACCTTCGGTTATATGTTGCAGGACAAAATCTGGCTATGATTACTGATTATCCAGGTTCTGACCCAGAGGTTTCCTCTAACGGCACAAGCTCTTCAGGTCAGGGTTCTGACAGGAACGCTGGTCCGAATGCCAGAACATATACCATGGGTTTAAGCGTAGGTTTTTAATTGATTATAATCATCAACATCATGAATAAAAGAAATTTATATATCATCACCTTAGGCGCCACACTGCTTTTTACAAGCGCCTGCAAAAGAGAGTATCTTACACCAGAATTAAAAACGTCTGTTGCGGCTGATAATGCCTTCGACACAGAATTCAGAATCGAAAGTCAGGCGCTATCACTATATGGTTCCTTAAAGTCCGGGGCTTTCTACGGAGGCCGTTACCTGGCTTATGGCAATGTGCGTGGTGAAGACTTTATCAACGAAACAAGTAACCTTGTTACCGCATCTGATGTGTGGAGCATGAATGTGGCCAATAGTGCTACTTCCGTAAAAGGACTTTGGTCTCAAGGTTATTTAACCATCAACCGCTGTAACGTATTTATCGATGGCATGACCGCAAAAGGAAGTGCTGTGGTTGGCGAACAACGCACTACAAAATACATTGCCGAAGCACGTTTAATCAGGGCATTATCTTATTATAGCTTACTGCAGGTATTTGCCCGTCCGTATGCCGATGGCGAAGGAAACAAACCTGGTTTGCCGATACGATTAACCGGCATCACTGGCCCTGGGTCCTCTGATTTAGTCAGAAGCACGGTTGCTGAAGTGTATACGCAAATTCTGGATGATTTAAACTTTGCCGAGGCAAACTTGGCTTCTACCAACGGATCGCCAATATTAAATACCACCAGAGCACACAAAAATACAGCTATCGCCCTAAAAACAAGGGTATACCTAAGCATGGGCAAATGGGCTGATGTAATTACTGAAGCCAATAAAATTGTTGCCCCGGCTTTTCCTTTCCAGGCATCAGCAAATGTGCCGCATGCCTTAGAAGCTGATGTAACGAATGTATTCAAAGCACCTTACACCACCAACGAATCAATCTTCTCTCTGCCGATGTCAAGTGCTGCAAGTCCGATAGATTACCCGGGCACCCAAAACTCGCTGGCATCGTATTTCTATTTTACAAACAATACGCCAGGCACAACGGAGTACTCACTGAATCCAACCGGTGTTATTGCCAATACCAGCTGGTCGGCAACAGACAAAAGAAGAAGCTTACTGTTTAAAACGCCTGCAGGAAAATCATTTATGGCCAAATTTACTGCACCTAACCCTTATACCGATTTTGTGCCAGTAATTAGGTGGCCTGAAGTTTTGCTAAATCTGGCAGAGGCACGCGTGCGTAGTACAAATGCTATCGATCCACAAGCATTAGCTTTGCTAAACAGGGTCAGACAACGTTCTGATGCTGCAGCAGTAATTGCACCAGCCTCTGTTGCTGCCTTTACCGATGCTATCTTAACGGAACGCAGAATTGAGTTTCTGGGAGAAGGCTTGAGAGGTCCAGACCTAACCCGTTTATTATTACCATTACCTGCAAAAGGAAGTGCGCCAGCTAAAGCGCCAGGAGATATTGGCTATATCTGGCCGATTTCTTCAGACGAATTATCATTAAACAAACTGATGACTGATAATTAAACCAAACCAACCAACTATGGAAAACGGGTGCCCTTACAAGCATCCGTTTTTTAGTTACAGGCTTTCTGGCATGAGTTTGGCATGTTACTCCTTAAAACACACCTATGAGAAAATTGTACACCATACTACTGCTTTCGGGCATTTTAATGTTTAGCTCTTGTTACACCACACAAACTGCCGGACGTAGCGGCAAAATTCCTCCAGGGCAGGCAAAAAAATATCACGGAAAGAAAAAATACAAAAGCAAGAAAAAAGGCAACTCTGCTAGGTATTACGCACCCGGACAAAGAAAAAAACACTAACGCCTACTTAAGGGCAGTTTGCTATAGGTAATTAACCTTTCCTAAGCACTTCTGCCCATACTTTATAACCTTCAGGGATCAAATGCAAACCATCTTTGAGCTCAGCTTTTAAATCTTTTTCCTCGTCAGTAAAGTGAGGATACAGATCGACGTTATGCTACAACACGAAGCAACTTACTTTTCAGTTTTAACACCTGTGCGGTCCGGCATTTCCTCATTTTCTGCTAATTTGAACAAATACTGTTGTACTAGTAATTTAAAAGATTGGAGTTGGTTGTTTACCCAGGTTGAATCCCGATTTAACTCTTCAGCAACAAGCTTTGCCACCCCTGGAGCCAGTTTCCCTGCAGCTTGAGCATCTACAAACAACCAACGGCTCCGTCTGGCCAGCACATCTTCTACAGTCCGCGCCATTTCCTGCCGTATCATCCATACTACCTCTCCTTTTAACAGAGGCAAGCCTACATAAACGGGTTGTGCTAAATCCGGTGCCGATAGAATGAGTTCCCTAATTTTTGAAGCGTCGCTACCATAAAGAGCGAATTCACCGGTTTCATTAACCCCTTCCGCCCCATGTATACGCAATTGTTCTGTTACACAAACTGCAGGTGGCAGTTGTTTTATTTTTATTGCCCGATCCAACGTATCTTTTGCCATCTTTCGATAGGTGGTCCACTTGCCACCAGTAATGGTAATCAGGCCCGAATCACTCACGATCAACTTATGACTTCTGGAAATTTCTTTGGTTTTGTGACTATTGTCGCTTGGTGCCGCCAAAGGGCGAAGGCCTGCAAAAGAGGATAAGATATCCGATAGTTCCGGCTTTTTACTCAGGTATTGCCCCGCTGTTTTTAAAATAAATGCAACTTCTGAGGCCAGCGGTTTTGGTTCCATCTGGTGTTCATTTACCGGGGTATCTGTAGTACCAACCAATACTTTTCCATACCAGGGCACGGCAAATAATACGCGGCCGTCACTGGTTTTAGGAATCATCAGGGCAACATCGCCCTGCAAAAAGCTCTTGTCAATCACGATGTGTGCCCCCTGACTAGGCCGCAGCAAGGGCTTGGCACTCGTTACGTCCATTTTCAAAACGTCGTCTACAAAAACCCCGGTGGCATTAATCACGGTGGTTGCATTAAGGTGATAGACTGTCCCGGTTTCAAGATCATTAGCCACTACCCCACTTAGCTTGCCATTTGTTGCTTTCACTAAGTCAACAACTTTCATATAATTTAACAATACCCCGCCCTGCTCAGCAGCTGTTTGTGCCAGGTTAATGGCCAGGCGTGAATCGTTAAACTGGCCATCGTGATAACTTACACCTCCCACCAGTTTGTTTTTTGATAACCCAGGTATCGCTTTTAGCACCTCACCGGCGCTTAAGGACGTAGTCTTTGGAAATGAATTACGACCAGCAAGAAGGTCGTAACAGGTTAACCCCACCAGGTAAAATAGTTTGGTAAACCAATGAAAACAGGGAATGATAAACTCCTGGTCATGCACCAGGTGAGCTGCATTTTTTAACAGCAGGTCGCGCTCCTGTAAAGCTTCATACACCAAGCCAATATCGCCTTGAGCAAGGTACCTCACACCACCATGCACTAGCTTGGTGCTTCTGCTGGAAGTACCTTTAGCAAAGTCGCTTTGCTCCAATAGCAAGGTGCGGTAACCCCTGCTGGCTGCATCTACCGCAATGCCTAGGCCGGTGGCACCGCCGCCGATAATGATGACATCCCAGGCTTGCTGATTTTCTAATTCTTTAAGGAAAACGGACCTGCTAAATATCATACGCCGGTATTTATCAACTATAACGGTAAAAGTTGCATTTAAGCGTAGTATTTATACTAAACTTTTAATTATTACGCCTGCCATTAAACTATAGTCATCAGATGATGGCTACCATATCGGTTTCCGTTAGCATAACGGATTATTATTATATATCCAGGAATAAGTTATATTAGGGAAGACAAAAAAACAAACGCAATACTTTAAAAATTATTGAAGTGAATACAAGTGTTTCAACCATGCCATCATACCATTTACTGTCCACAGATTAAATTTCCTTATGAAAACAACCTATTTAAGTATAGCCTTGGTGGCGTTATCGTTCTGCGTCATGGCGCAAAATAATACAACAGGACCGCAGCAGTTAAAATACGATGTTGAATTAAAGTTAGCAGGAACAAACACCTCAAATGTTGCCGGTGTGGATTCCCTGCTCCAAAGTTTTGTAGACCAAAAAAAGGCAAGTAGTTTGGTCGCTTTTGTAGCCAAAGACGGTAACGTAGTTTACAATAAGGCCTTTGGCTGGAAGGATATTGAAGGGCAGGTACCTGCAAGTGTAAATGATTATTATATTCTTTTTTCACAGACTAAAGCGGTAGTGAGTGTAGCCTTTATGACGCTTGTTGAAAAAGGACGGGTCGCAGTTGATGATCCTGTTTCCAAATACTTTCCTGGTATCTCCAATCAAGTGGTGACGAAGGTGAACGAGGATGGCACCTATTTAACGCGGCCAGCTGCTAATCCGATGACATTTGCACACCTCCTTTCGCATTCTTCCGGACTGAATGCTGGCCTGGTGGATAAAATCAGGAAGGCTGAAAAGGCTAAACGCTTAGCAGCCAATGGCACCCCGGAGAAGGAGCCTGAATGGGTGGTGGGGCAGCGCAGTTTTGGTACTGGTAACGTAAAGTACCTGAAAGAAGAGATGACGGCTTTAGCTAAATATCCGCTGGGGTTCGACCCGGGAAGTGAGTGGAGTTACCATGTCAGCACAAATATGCTTGGTTATCTGATTGAAGTTATTTCAGGAAAAACGCTCCGCGAATATGTAAAACTAAGTGTACTTGATCCATTGGGAATGACAGAAACAGACTGGTATTATAAGCCTGAGGCCCTTCAACGTTTTGTGAAAGCCTACAGTGCAGTTGATGGCAAACTCGTTGCAGAATCAAATAAATTTAGTGAGGGTACTGTCAGCAAGGAACAAACCTATTATGAAGGTGCCCTAGGGCTTAATGGACCCATTGCCGATTATGCAAAATTCTGCCAGATGTTATTGAATAAGGGAACCTTTAACGGACAGCAAATTCTAAAACCAGAAACGATAGCTTTAATGACCACCGTAAACCAATTGCCTAGTGTTAATGCGGGGGGAAAAGGGTTTCAGTTCGGCTTAGGCTTTGAACTGTACAATGCGGAAAAGAAGCCCGTTCCCGCGGTTTCCAATACAGCATTCGCCTGGGGAGGTATGTATGGCACTGAGTACATCATTGATCCGGAAAATAATATGATCGCATTATTTTATCTGAACATGCCTAAGCGCGAGCCCATTTACCCCTTGTTTTTGAGCAAGGCTTACCAGCTTTTTGAGTAATACATTTCAAAGCAATATTTTTAAACCAGGAAAGACCATTGTTTCTGATTGATGTAACAAGTTGAGCATGTGTTACCTGTTCGGGCTTTCTCTACCTTTTTTGTTGTGCGGTATCGGGTTTCAACTCATATTTAATCAATCCAGTTTTTTTGATCATGTTAGCAGGAATTTGAGGATACAGGTCATCTTCTGTACCCGGTATACCATCCTCTCCTGATGAGAATAATTGATATTGATCACCCACTCTCAAATAATTAAACAAGTTGCTTTTCCGGCCCTGAATTGCTTGTGTCGGATCATTGATAAAAACACTCTTATCATCTAACTGAAGCTGCTTTAGACTATCAGGATACACACCATGCTGTATTTTATAAAATTCAATATCTTTTACCAAATTGCTAATTTGCATTTTTGATATTTTTTCAATTCCGTCATTCACCTTAAAATAATTTTTTCCAGCGTAATATGGTGCCAGATATACAACAACCGAAAAGGCGACCCCAAATACGCCAATTAAGGTAAACCATTTGTCTTTAAACCTTGTAGCACCTAAGTAGATAAACACCAATCCTACAATAGCGCCAACAAAAGGAACTGCACACAAAAGCCCTAATAAATATGGAGGCTTCCTGTAAGCATTTCCAGGTAAAGCATTAACCTTCACTCTTGTTTTGCTTAAACTACTTCGAATAAGTCCAATAAAATTGATTTGGTCAGTATAGGATTGGAAAGCACTTTTGGGAATCAAAGAAACTTTTTCAT